>CAYIKP010000006.1:0-44525 GCA_964364225.1 uncultured Candidatus Saccharibacteria bacterium
CCACTCTCAAAGACAAAACGCTTTCATGTCATTGGGGGGAACTTTGGGAATTCACGGCTTCCGCCGTAGGCGGAAGCGAAATTGACAGCGCGATTTTGGCTTCCGCAAAATCGCTCCGCTTCTTTAATTCCGAACAAGTTTCGTTTGGTGGGCGATACAGGACTCGAACCTGTGACCTTCCCGGTGTAAACGGGTTGCTCTACCAACTGAGCTAATCGCCCATAGAAGCAAGCTTATAGCTTTTAGCTCAAAGCTTCAAGCTTTGTAAATTGGAGTTTTGATACAAATAAGAGTATAAATGTACGTGATGGTGCCCATGGTGTAACGGTTAACACTGAAGTTTGTGGAACTTCCAATTCGGGTTCAATTCCCGATGGGCACCCAAAAATAATGAAACAAACATTAGGTGTTTGGTGACTATATTTTTGGAGTGTCCTGAGTCTACTGAAGGGCACCCTAGAAGTTCGAGTCCTGTTAGGGGGTATAATTTTGAGTATGAACAATAGCTTGCCGATTTTTCTTAAAAACGACCCAACAAAAACCATTTTTGAAATGGTAAAAAAACTTATACCAGAAAATACGGAAGCTTATATTTTTGGAGGGTCTATAAGAAATGCTTTGTATTTTGAATTTTTTAAGGAAGAAATGACTCAACGAGATTACGATTGTATTGTTATAGGAGATGGCGAGTTGTTTGCTAAAAATTTAGTAGAAGTTGGTTTTGTTTTTGGTTCTAAAAATTCTGACAAGGATAAAATTTTAAAGATGGCAAGAAATCAAAACCCAGTGCATATTTATAACGACTGGTTATATTTGGACTGCAAAATTTTTCCTAGTGGTTCGTATATAAAATCGATTCTTAATACAATCAGCGACCTAACAATTAGTGGTGTAGCATTAAACGTTAAAGATGTAGATAGTTTAAATTGGCGCACTAAAATAATCAGCATAGACAATGCCGTCAGAGACATAGAAGAAAAGCAATTAAGGGTGGTAAATGCTTATTCGTCCAGTATCTATAAAATTATAAGATTGATGCACAAGGGGTTTAAACCACCAATATCGAATGAAATTAAGAGAGTTATTGAAGAGTTAAAAAACATTTCTGAAACTACTTATTTAAGACATGAGAAAAAAACAATTGAATATATTGGAAATAAAGAAGAAATTACTGAAATATCTAAAAGGCTAGGAATAGATTTTAATGTATTAGATTTTTCAGAAATTAAGAAGCACTAGATAGGTTCTAAACTCGCCAGTTACAATCTACAACAACGCGTATTTGACATCGAAACTGGTCCAATATATCATTCAAACGTGCATTTGAATGATTTAGCAAAACTAATGCGTACTGCTGGCGATGAAAGCAGATTAAAAATTCTGTGTGTTATTTTCAGCAAGAAAAAAGTATGTGTTTCTGATATTGCAGAGGAACTAGGCATGAGTGTTGCCGTTACATCTCACCACCTGCAAGTTATGTCTAAAGAAGGTCTGGTTATTGCTGTACGCGAAGGCAAGCAAACCTGTTATGGACTCCCAAA
Organism: uncultured Candidatus Saccharibacteria bacterium; assembly: GCA_964364225.1. Taxonomy (GTDB): domain Bacteria; phylum Patescibacteriota; class Minisyncoccia; order Phycocordibacterales; family Zambryskibacteraceae; genus 12-FULL-44-12b. Next base: position 1,542 of record CAYIKP010000006.1, read on the forward strand.
AAGGAAGTTTGTTGTGGATTTAAAGAAATTTATTTGCAAATATAAGTAATTATTTATTAAACGAAGATGACAACAAAAAAACATAAAGTTATTGTTTACTCAACACCAACCTGTCCGTATTGTTTGTTTGCAAAAAAGTATTTTAAGGACAATGGCGTAGATTTTGAAGACGTTGATGTTACAAAAGACAGAGTAAAAGCACAGGAAATGATTATGAAAAGTGGTCAGATGGGTGTGCCGGTCATAGACATTAACGGAACTGTCTTTGTTGGTTTTCAGCCAGAGGCTTTTGAGCAGCTATTAAAATAAAATATGAATAAATACACATATATTTTAGTAGGTTTTGTCGCACTAGGCATACTAGCGTTTTTCTTGTACAGGCCAGTTTCTGGTGGAACATTGAATTCTGTTGATTTTATTAACAAATTTAAAAATACCCCCAATGCAGTAATGTTAGATGTTCGTACACCGGCAGAGTTTGGTGCAGGTCATATTGCGAATGCAGTCAACATCGACTATAACAACCCAAGTCTTTTTGCGAATGAGATTAAAAAATTAGATCCTACAAAAACATATTTTGTTTATTGCCGATCTGGTAGTAGATCATCACAAGCTATCGTTCTAATGAAGAAAGAATCTATTAATAACATATATGAGCTTCAAGGTGGCATAGTTTCTTCTCCAGAGGTATTAAGATACTAGGCAAGTTCTAAACCCATCCACCACGCGACCCTAGAGGTTCGAATCTTGTTGGGGGTATAATTTTGCTATGGTAAAAATACTTGAAGCTAAAACAATTAGAGATGAAGCGATAAATCGACTTAAAAAAGAAGTTGAAGGCTTTTCTCTTAAACCAACACTTGCGATTATCCAAATTGGAGACAATGAAGAGTCTGGTGCATACATAAAACAAAAGAAAATATTTGCTGAAAAAATTGGAGCGGTGGTGAAGCATTTGGAATTTAGTGCTGATGTTACCCAAAATCAAATCATTAATGAGATAAAAAATTTAAATCAAGACAAAACAGTTCACGGCATTATTGTGCAACTTCCATTACCGAAAAATTTCAATGAGTACGAAATTATTGAAACCATTGACTCTTCAAAAGATGTAGATGGCCTCACTTCTATAAGTTGGAAATTTTTGGGACAAAATTCTGCAGAGGGTCTTGTGCCGGCGACAGCGCAGGGGATACTCAACTTACTTAATTATTACCATATTGATCTAGCGGGTAAGCATATTGTAATTGTCGGGCGTTCGATGCTCGTTGGAAAACCGACAGCACTTTTGATGATCAATCACAACGCCACGGTTACTATTGCTCATAGCCAGACAAAAAATCTTCAAGAAATAACTAAACAAGCGGATATTTTAATTGTGGCTATAGGTAAGCCCAAATTTATTGATGCCTCTTATGTTCGGGAAGGGCAGATAATTATTGATGTTGGTATTAATGTTGGAATGAATAGTGATAAAAAGAAAGTTTTATGTGGCGATGTAAATTTTGAAGAGGTGAAAGATATTGTTTCTGCGATTTCGCCAGTGCCCGGAGGTGTTGGACTTATGACTGTGTCAGCATTGTTTGAAAACCTCATTAAGGCACAACAGAGAAAGACATAAAGTGTAAATCCTATTGTGCGGTTTAGTCTGTATATAGTTGACAGTATACCCCCTATGGGTATACTTAAGCCATGAAGAAAGATTTAAAGACAAGTGCCAAAAGGAGACTTGCGATTGTTGCTGGGCAAGTGCGGGGTATTCAAGAGATGGTTGAAGAAGAGAAGTATTGCGTAGATATCATTACCCAAATTGAAGCGGCGCGAGAGGCGTTGTCAGGTGTTGGTAATTTAATTTTACAAAATCACTTAGAAACACACGTTATGCATCAGGTAAAACATGGTGATGCAAACAAGGCCGTCGCAGAAATTTTGAAAGTTTATAAATTAAAATCAAAATCAAAATAAAATGGTAAACGCAAAATACAGAGTGAAAGGTATGCATTGTGCCTCTTGTGCAAGCATTATTGAAAAGACATTTAAGAAAACAGAGGGGGTGCATTCCGCTGAAGTTAACTATGGAACAGAAACTACAAAAATTTCATTCGATGAGTCAAAAATTAATCCTGCCGATCTTTCAAAAAAAATAGAACCACTTGGCTACTCTTTGGACATGGAAAACTCAAGTGCGAGCGCTATGGGTATGTCAGAAGACGAACACAAGACCCACCTTGGTCTAAACCAATCTAAACAAGAAAAGCTGGCTGAAATTAAAGATATGAAAATAAAAGTAATATCTGCAATTCCCCTAGCAATAATTTCTATTGTTGTAATGGCATGGGATATTTTGGCGCAATACGGAAAAGTGCCAGAGATGCCTTACACAACAAGTGAATTTTTTCATCACCTATTGCCAATAATGGCGACATACACTCTTTTTGTGGTGGGAAAACCATATCTTTTAGGCTTCATGCGCTTTCTGCGTTATGGCAAAGCCAATATGGACACCCTTATTGGGATTGGTACAAGTACCGCATTTTTATACAGCTTCGCCGTTACAGCATTTGAAGATTTACTAAAGCCTTTTATAAATGTAAACCAAACTTATTACGATGTAACCATTGTTGTAATTACATTTATTGCATTGGGAAAATATCTGGAAGCTCGTTCAAAGATAAAAACTGGAGATGCAATAGAAAAACTTTTAAACCTTCAAGCAAAAACCGCCCTAGTTCTTCGTGGTGGTGTAGAAATAGAAATTTCTGTGAATGATGTGGTGCACGGGGATTTAATTATTGTAAAACCAGGAGTAAAAATTCCAGTTGATGGAGTAATTATGGAAGGTTCTTCATATGTAGATGAGGCAATGGTTACGGGTGAGCCAATGCCAGCACAAAAAGGTATTGGAGATAGTGTTGTAGCGGGAACAATAAATACAACAGGCTCATTTACCTTTAAAGCAACTAAAATAGGTTCCGAAACTCTTTTGGCCCACATTATAAAGATGGTTGAAGATGCGCAGGGTAGTAAGGCGCCTATTCAAGCATTGGCAGATAAAATATCAGGTATTTTTGTGCCGATTGTTCTTGTTATTTCTTTTGTAACACTTGGCGCGTGGCTGTTCTTTGGTACTAGCGCCCTTGGTTTCTCTCAAGCGCTTTCATTGGGGCTTGTTTCTTTTGTGGGGATTCTCGTGATTGCTTGTCCTTGTGCACTCGGTCTTGCAACGCCCACAGCGATAATCGTGGGTGTAGGGAAAGGAGCTAAAGAAGGAATATTAATTAAAGATGCAGCTACATTAGAAAAACTTCATAAAGTAGACACGGTGATAGTAGATAAAACAGGAACAATAACAATAGGAAAACCAACATTAGTTGATATTCAAAACCTTTCTGAAATGAAAGACAATGATTTAATTTCTATTTTAGCTTCGTTAGAAAAAAAATCTGAACACCCGATAGCTCATGCGATTGTTGGTTATGCAAAAGAAAAAAATTTAGACATGAAAGAGGTTTCTGATTTTAAAAGCATTCAGGGTAAAGGATTAAGTGCCCTAATAAATAAAACAGAATACTTTGTTGGTAACACAAAACTTGTTAAAGATTTAAATTTGGAATTTGACGTTTCAAGAATTGAACAATTTACCGCACAAGGAAAGACGCCGGTAATTCTTGCTACAAAAGCTGATGTTTTAGGATTTGTAATGGTTGCCGATGAAATAAAAACAGAATCAAAACAAGCGGTAGCTGATCTACATAAATTAGGAATAAAAGTTGTGATGCTAACTGGAGATGATGAAAGGGCCGCGAAATACATGGCGTCTTTGGTTGGTATCGATGAGGTTGTTGCCCATGTTTTGCCACAAGATAAATTAGAAAAAATAAAAAATTTGCAGTTGGCAGGAAAAATTGTGGCAATGGCTGGTGATGGGGTTAATGATGCCCCAGCCCTTGCTCAAGCAGATGTTGGTATTGCTATGGGTACGGGTACAGACGTCGCCATTGAATCAGCAGGTATTACGCTTTTGGGGGGCGATATTTCAAAGCTCGTGAAAGCAATCAAGTTATCAAAAATGACAATGCGCGGAATAAAACAAAATCTTTTCTGGGCATTTATCTACAACATAGTGGGTATTCCAATTGCATCCGGCGTCTTCTATCCTGTTTTTGGTTGGCTTTTGAGCCCTGTTATTGCTGGATTAGCGATGGCTCTTTCAAGCGTATCAGTGGTTTCAAATTCGTTACGCATTAAGTCTAAGGCATTATAAGAAAATTAATAAAAATTAATATGAAAAAATCATCATTTATACACGGAGTAGCAATAGTTACAGGTATCTGGGGGTTCCTCGCCCTTATTGGGGCATGGTTAGCAGGAGAAAGTGGAACAATATTTGGGTTTACTCGCTTACACTGCTACTACGATGCAATAGTATTTGAACTCATCTCTATTTCAGCGGGGGTGTGTGCTATATATCGTAGGCAGTTAGAAAAAGAACAGTAAAAATAATTACGAGAGCATTATGCAAAATACAGAAGATCACAATAACGGGCACGATATGCACAAAGGCATGATGTGGGTGATGCTCGTCTGCTGTTTATTGCCAGTTATACTTTTATTTGGAGGCGTGTCTTTCTTTAGGTCTCTAGGGTACAACTGGATAGGAATTGTTCTGATTGTAATCTTCTTAGTAGCTCATTTTAAACAAATATGGCGTTTAGATAAGTGTAGTAAAAAAGAGAAAGAGAAAGAGAACGTTAATCACTCTCCAAACAAGAAAAACGACCACACTGGCTGTTGCCATTAAATAGTATGTTGATTTCATTTAAAAAAATTGTAGCCCCCATCATCTTACTGTCATTCCTGACGATTATTTTTTTTGGCCTTTCGTTAATGACTCACGGTATGGATAGAAATATGTTAAGTGATTGTCCATTTTCAGCCATGGGTGTGTCGTTATGCCCACAAAATATCTTTGCAATGGTTTTTCATCATGTTTATTCATTTCAAGCATTTATAAACATTCCGATCAGATATGGAGCTTCAACGCTTCTGTTAACTTTATTCTTTTTGGCTTGTGCGATGTTTATTATTTATACAGATACATTTTTACTAAAACCCATAAAGATTTTTGGTAGATTTTATAAAAATCCAAACATAACTTCGCATAAAAGAAATATTGCGAGCTGGTTAGCTTTACACGAAAACAGTCCGTCTATTTAAAAAAACGCCAATACAAGAGCATTTACGGTGCCTTGTATTAAGCGTAATTAAACCCTTTATAAAAAAGGCTTTTTATTAGCTTAATAATTAAAAAATACTATGAAAAATACACTAGCAATAGGAACCATAATCTTGTTCATAATGTTCGGGATTATGTTCTGGGGGCGAAATAGTCAAGAAACAAAAGTTTCGCAAAATGAAAATGAGGCCAGCGTGCTTTCTGTGTCAGAAAAATTGTATGACTTTGGAACGATATCTATGAAAAATGGATTGGTTGATCATGTATTCAAACTTACTAACTCATCAGGAAAAGATATTCTGTTGAAAAAAGTTGTTACTTCTTGTATGTGCACGAGCGCGTACATAACTGGCGTAAACGGAGAAAAGGGGCCATTTAAGATGGAGGGTATGGGTGGTATTAACCCACCAGCAAACGAAACAATAAAAGTGGGTGAATCACTAAACGTAAGGGTTGTCTATGATCCGAATGCTCATGGACCAGCAGGAGTTGGTGTAATTGATAGATTTGTTTATCTAACAGATGTGTCTGGCAAGACGCTTCAGCTTGAGATAAAAGCACAGGTTACACCATAACAACAATGAAAAAAATAAAATTAATAATTATAACTTTGGTTCTCGTGATTGTGGGAATTGTGTTATTGAAAAACAATGCGGGAACATCTTCGCTAATCTGGGATTTAAGCAATAAAGGTACATGGCTTTTGCCACTTATTTTGGTTTCTTCAATTCTTGATAGTGTTCACCCGTGTTCATTCTCAATTCTCTTAATTACAATCGCGTTTCTATTTGGGATGCAAATGACAAGAAAAAAGATCCTCCAAATTGGAGGAACATATGTTGTAGGGATATTTACAGCATATCTTTTAATTGGTCTCAGCATTCTAAAAGTTCTACATTTGTTTAACACCTCCCACTTTATGGGCAAACTAGGAGCAACTCTGCTAATTGTGTTTGGTGTGTTAAATATCTTGAATGAATTATTCCCAAGATTTCCAATCAAATTAAAAATTCCATCAGTATCACACACTGCGATGGGTCGGCTAATGGAGAGGGCGACTTTTCCAGCCGCATTTGGTTTGGGTTTGTTAGTAGGAATTTGTCAGTTTCCATGCATGGGTGGTCCGTATCTCATGGTTATAGGACTTCTTCATGATCAGGTCACTTACTACAGTGGGTTTGGTTATCTTGTGCTTTATAACTTAATACTAATCTTGCCACTCATGGCTGTTCTTTGGGTTTCGGCAAATAAGGTGATTGTTGACAAAGTACAGGAATGGAAAAAAACCAACCTGAAGGGCATTAAATTCTGGGCAGGAGTAGTGATGATTATTATTGGTATCTTAATTTTCTTCATCTAAAACTATGAACAAAAAACCGACAATAGAATGGTTTCTTTCAAGGGTAGAGTCATTAAAAGAAAAAGCAGGCGTAGATTTGTCTACCGCTGAAGATTTAAGTTTGGCAGTTATGAATCTTATAAGTCTAGAGGAACACTTCTTCTTTACAGCAGTTAAAACAAAAAAGGATGAATACTTCGACACATCAAATGAAATTAGGGATATTAGAAAGGAACTCCTAAAGCAACTTATGCCAAATCACGAAGGCGAAACATGGTGTATATCGAAGCATTTGCTTTCCGCAACTATGCGTCTAATTGAAGTAGGAAATAAATTGCAGAGTGAAAATAAAAAAATTGAAGCGAAGAAAATGTTTGAAAAAGCCTACAAGATTTATTCAATTTTTTGGGCACTCAAACTTAAATTACTAGATGGTAATAAAATTAAAAATTCAGCAAAGAGTACTTCTCGGCTTGAAGATTTAGTGAGCAAGTTAGCCGATTGCTGTAATGAATAAAAATATGGAAAATGAAAAACAGGCGAGTATATATGCATTACCAATAAGTATTATTCTTGCCGGAATAATGATAGCAGTGGGGGTATATGCATCTAAGGTACCATCACCAAAAGATGGAACAACAAGGGGTGTTAAGGCACAAGGAGCACAAACAATAAAGATATCGGCGGCAGAAGAAGCCGTTACACCTGTAAATGGCGTTATCTTACCGGTGAGTTGGGGGGATCTTGGGGTGCGACTTGTAAACTCTGGAACCATTGATGCTGAAAAATTTAAGGCTATATATGAAGGTAGGGGACAGTTTACTGAGGAATATAAAAAACTCCTTCTTGGACAAAATGACGGTAAGTTAAAAATTACAAAGACAAATGCTGGGTTTATATTAAATTTGTTGTGGGCATTAGGCCTAGCAAATAACAATCCCGTCTTGTATTCAGGAGAAATGATTGATTCAAAATATGGAGGTGCACAGGGCTTTGCTTCAACAGGTGGGTGGACACTAGCCAAAGGGAGTGCAATGGATCATTACAGCCAACATGTTTTGTTTAATTTAACTGCGGAGCAACAAGAAATTGTTGAAAGGGTTTCAAAAAATATTTATAGACCATGTTGCAACAACTCAACGCATTTTCCAGATTGTAATCATGGTATGGCGATGTTAGGACTTTTGGAGCTGATGGCATCACAAGGAGTTAGTGAGCAAGATATGTACAAGGCGGCTCTAGTTGTTAACTCATATTGGTTTCCAGGTGCATATATGACTTTGGAAAACTATATGGAAACAAGGGGTATTGCATGGGACAAAGTACAGCCTGAAATAATTTTGGGGTCAGCCTATTCAAGCGCTTCTGGTTTTGCAAAAATTTCTTCCTTGACTACCCAGAAATCAGGAAACGGTGGAGCTGGAGGGTGTGGTGTTGACTCACCACTTACTACGCAACAACAAAGCAGTTGTGGTATATAAAGCATAAGTTTTGATTTGCTAAGGGAATCCTGTACGATTGTGAAGTGCAAAACAAATATCTATTTCACGTGCATGGAATGCACTGTAAGGCCTGTGAGTTGTTGGTAGAAAGTGAATTGAAAGATTTACCAAATATCACTAAGGTAAAATCAAATCTCAAAAATCATTCCGTTGAGGTGATAGGGGATTTTGGTCAAAAAACTGATATTCAAATCGCCGATTCATTAACGGCATTGGTAAAATCTCATGGTTATACAATTTCGGTCGAAAAGCAGATAAAAGATAAAAAATGGTCTGATTTCAAATTTGCTATACCAATTGCACTTGGTTTTCTAGCCCTATTTGTTCTTTTACAAAAGATGGGAATTGTTAATTTGGTTAACTCTGGATCCGTAACGTATGGCACAGCGTTTGTAATAGGAATTGTTGCCTCACTTTCTACATGTATGGCAGTAGTTGGTGGGCTTCTTCTTTCAATGTCTGCAACCTTTGCAAAGGAGGGGGATAAAGTTAAGCCACAGCTTATGTTCCATGGCGGGCGTATTGTTTCATTCTTTATTTTGGGTGGAGTAATAGGGGCACTAGGTTCTGCGTTTACGTTAAGCACTCCCGTTTCGTTTATTTTGGGAATAATTATTGGGGTTGTTATGCTCATTCTTGGACTTAACCTTTTGGATGTTTTTGATTGGGCTAAAAAACTCCAACCGTCTATGCCAAAATTTATAGCAAGACATGTGCACGGTGTTTCAAATTTAAATCACATGCTTACGCCATTACTTGTTGGCATTGCTACGTTTTTTTTGCCATGCGGTTTTACACAGTCAATGCAAATTTATACTCTTACGACAGGGAGTTTCTTAAAGGGCGGTTTTACTATGCTCGCATTTGCTCTTGGCACATTGCCAGTCCTCGCACTTATTAGTTTTAGTTCATTTAGCATTAAAAATAACTCAAAGGCAGGAATATTCTTTAAAACAGCGGGGCTCGTGGTAATAATGTTTGCGCTATTCAATATTATTAATAGCCTAGTTATCGTTGGAGTAATTCCTCCGGTATTTAATTTCTAGTATATATTTAGTACATGAAAGCATTTATTATTTCTTTGGCAGTGATCACGGCGGGCGCAATTATGATATTTGCACTTAATTCAACTCGTGATAATAAAAATGAATTGGGCCCCAATATAAATAATGTTTCTGTTATAAATGGTAAACAAATAATTGAAATTCGAGCTAGAGGCGGTTATCAACCCCGCCAAACTGTTGCTAAGGCGGGTATCCCTACAACTATAAGATTTGTTTCAAGCAGTACATTTGATTGTTCTTCTTTCGTTCGTATACCAAGCCTAAATATACTTAAAACCTTACCCCCAACTGGCACAACGGAAGTTGATATCGGAAGTCAGGAGACCAAAGTCCTTTTGGGGTCTTGTGGAATGGGAATGTACCCATTTCAAATTGATTTCAGGAGCTAAGTTTATTTAACATGTTTTAACAAGCCAATTAGCGCATATTAACTATGCGACCCCAGATTTGTTAAACTATTAAAATATGAAAAACATTATCACTGCCATTGCGATTGTTATCGTTATAGGATTAATTGGATTTTTTGGCCCATTTAAAACATATGCGCCAACTCAAATTCCTATTTCAACCTCCACGCCAATAGCTGAAGTTGAAGGAAACACATCCACCACAACAAAGCTAATTATTAAAAACAATGCAGAATCAAAATTGGTAGAAGATCTTAAAAAAACTTGGATCAACTACGTGGCTGCCGCAAAAGCTCATGATATAGAAAAAATAAAAAACTTTTCTTATGCAATTTCTGGAGTATGTGAAAACAAAGCAGATGAGAAATTATGTTTTGATGTTATGGATAAATTAGTTAAAGCGGTAAGTTCATTAAAGATGGATGAGTTTACCAATCTTTGGTATGACGATAAACAAGCAATACTTTTAACAGAACTCAAGCCAGATTTTGTAGAAGGGAACCCAGGATTTTATCAACCAAGAATCTTATTTGCTAAAAAAGACGGTGCATATAAAGTATTGGCGGTTATGCCTGAATGGGGAAGGTTTGCAAACAAAAAATTGGTAAAAGAGGCAGAAATTTCTGATTTCTTAAAGAGGGCAATATTAGATTCCGATAAGGATGGGTTAACAGATATGGAAGAAAATTGTGATGGAGGGGAGGGGTATGGAACAATAAAGGGTTGTGATAAAACAAGTATCGTGAAAAACGATACTGACGGAGATTTGTGGTGGGATGGAATTGAAATTTATTTTAGGTAGCAACAAGCATGAACAAATATAAACACCTTTTTTTAGATATTGTTTATATAACAGTAAGTATCTTTGTTGCGGTTTTTTTAATTGAAAAAGGTTTTTTAAATTTTTTAGCTAATAGTGATAATCATGTTTGGGCCAGTTTTTTTTCTGGAATATTTTTTACTTCTGCTTTTACAATTGCTCCAGCGTCAGCCGTTATTGGTGTGCTTACACTAAAGGCTCCGCTACTTTTAGTGGCATTTTTTGGCGCTATTGGTGCAGTTGTGGGGGATTTAATTATTTTCTCGTTTATTAAAGATAGATTTGCTGACGACATAATTCATTTGGTAGGGCCAAACAAAAAAAAGTTTACACATCTAATACACCTAAGACTTTTTAGATGGCTGACTCCGTTTGTGGGGGCGCTTATTATTGCTTCTCCGTTGCCAGACGAATTTGGACTTCTTTTACTTGGTATTTCTAAAACAAAAACAAGGCTTTTAATCCCGATATCATTTGTGATGAATTTTGTAGGAATTCTCCTAGTTGCATTAGTTGCAGGGGCGATTAAATAAATAAAATACCTAGAAGCTTTGAGCTAAAGGCTGTAAGCTGTAAGTATGCCTTGGTACTTTTATGCGTTTTTAACAGCAATTTTTGTTTCCCTCGCCTCGTTGGTAGAGAAAAAAGTTCTTCATCGTGTTCATTCAATGAGTTTCTCTGCATCGCTTGCAATACTTAATTTTGTTTTTTCCTTGCCGTTCGTCTTTATAATAGATTTTTCAAAAATCACACAACTTTCTTTGGTAATAATTTTTATAGCAGGATTTTTTGCGGCAATCTCATTCCTCTTTGTCGCAAAAGCTTTGCGCAATATGGATATTTCTACTGTTTCGCCAGTATTGGCTCTCAATCCCGGAGCATCAGCAATTGCGGCTTTTGTTTTTTTGGGTGAAAAACTTACAGATAAAGGTATTTTAGGGATTATTCTTATGGTTGCCGGCTCATATGTGCTTATGATCGCAACAAACCACGGCTTCAAACATCACTTCAAAGCATTTTTTAAGAACAAGGAAACAATTTTTGTACTTCTATCCATAATTTTTTATGCCCTTACTTCAGTAGTAGATAAGTTTCTCGTCGCAGATTTATATATAGATCCTTTAGCCTATCTTTTCTTCGTACATTTATTTATTGCAGCAATATTTATGGTTATGGCATCTGGTTGGGGAAAGGGAATAGGGGGTATTGCGGGAGCAATGAAAACAGATGGAGCAGCAATTACTCTAATTTCGCTTTTTACAATAGCGTATAGATATTTTCAATTGTTAGCATTTCAAATGGCATTTGTTGGTTTAGTTTCTACAATTAAGAGATCTTCTTCTTTTTTCACTACAATTATTGGGGGGGAATTATTTCATGAAAAAAATATACTTTTAAAATCCATCGCGTCTTTAATAATCGTTGCTGGGTGTGTTTTAGTGCTCTTTTAATTTTTCATTGACTATTTTCAAAAAACTTGTAGATTGGGAGTTGGAAAAAGCACTTTTGCTCAATCAATTCCATAGAACGGCTTGATTGAGAGTTGTTTCCCGTAGTACACCCCACAAACGTTTTTTGCAAAAGGAGTGTGCCCCATGTCGCAAAGCCCCGCTGCCAGCATCGTTCCCTCTTCCCGGAAAGAAGGGGACAACGCACGCAACAGTAGGGCCAAGAACCTGAGTCCACACACGCCGCTTCCGAACCGATTGCCGGGCGGACCCGATCGTTACCTGATCCAGTACACCGAAGAGGCCGTTCTGTTGCTCGACAAGACAACAGGCACCACCTACTTCATTGCTGGGCCGGAGAAGAAGAACGGGAACATCCCGCGCTTCGTGATTCGGTTCGTGCAGAACAGGAATCCGAACGGGCGGCGTGAGCTCCTCGATCGTACAGCTGACAAGGTACTTGCCAGCTGGTTCGAGAGGGGGGTTATCACCACACCATAATTGAACAACCGGCCCCGACAGGATTGTCGGGGCCGATTCATATCTGGTAATCTAAGCACATGATTAATCTGATAACAAAGACACAAAAAGAATATACCCTAGTTGACTCTGGAGACGGGGAAAAACTTGAAAAGTTTGGTAACTTTTTAATTATTCGTCCAGAGACACAAGCTTTGTGGCAAAAAGGAAAACCAGAATTATGGCAAAAAGCCAATGCCATTTTTAAAAAAGAATGGGCCATCTCCAGAGACACACCAAATGAAATAAGTTTGGAAGTTTCCGGAGTAAAAACAAAAATACAAATTGGTAAAGGTAGGAATGTTGGAATTTTTCCAGAATATATTTCCCTATTGGAGTTATTTAGAGAAATTATTGAAACAAAGAAAGGCATTAAGATTTTAAATTTATTTGCACATACGGGCCTATCCTCAATTATTTATGCGAAAGCGGGCGGAGAAGTGGTGCATGTGGATTCATCTCGTTCCTCAAATGAAATTGCTAAAAATTTAGCTGATGAAAATGGTGTGGGGGATAAAATAAGATTTATAACAGAAGATGCATTGGATTTTATGAAAAGAGATGTTAGAAGAGAACAAAAATATGATTTTATTGTTTTAGATCCACCGTCATTTGGTCGTGGCGAAAAGGGGCAAGTGTTTAAAATTGAAGAAAAGATAACAGAGCTTGTGGGTGTTGCCAAAAAGCTTTTAAAAGAAAATTCGATCGGTATTCTTTTAAGCGGATATTCTTCAGGATTTGCATCGATGTCATATTCTAATGTTTTGAGCGTCTCTACAGGCAAGGATGTAGTGAGCGGTGCACTTTCAATAGAAGAAGAAGGCGGAAGATTGGCCTTGCCACTTGCTAAATGGGCATTTGCTTGCGGGACGAGTGATGTAAAAGATATAATTTCGAAACTTAATAAATAATAAAAACTAAATATATGAATGAAAATCAAATACACGGTTGGAAATTTTGGGTATTACTCGCATTAGTTGTTTTTGCAGTTTCATCTTTTGGGAAAGATGGAGAAAAATTTGATGGAACAAAAACAATCGCTGTTCAGGGAACGGGAGATGTTTATGCCATACAAGACACTGTAATGCTTTCTTTTACTGTTACAAAAACAGCTAAAGATGTGAAGGTGGCCCAGAAAGATATGAATGATGTAGTGACACAAATTTTAAAGGCCGTAAAAACTTTAGGTGTTGAGGATAAAAATGTAAAGACAATTTCATATAGTGTTTATCCGCATTATGTAAATGAGGCTTCACCATGCCCATATGGCTCTTATTGCCCAACTAATAGTAAGGTGGATGGATTTGATGCAAGTCAGACTATTGAAATAAAAATGCATGATTTAGATAAATCGGGCGAATTAGTTTCCGAGATAGGTAAGTTTAATCCAACTTCAGTTTCTGGACTCCAGTTTGTGGTTGAAGATGATAAGGCCGTTCTTAGAGAGGCGCGTCAAAAAGCAATTGATGATGCAAAAACAAAAGCAAAAGAACTCGCAAGAGATTTGGGCGTGCGCCTTGGAAGAGTTGTTTCGTTTGATGAGGGCGGAAGAGGATATCAGCCCCTCTACATGATGGCATCTGAAAAAGGAGGAATGGGGGGAGATATGCCAACCCCAACAGTAATGCCAACGGGGCAAAATAAAATTACCTCAAATGTGACTATTGTTTACGAAATAAGATAACAAATATAATAATGCAGACCAAAAAACGGCCCTACAGGGCTGTTTTTTGATGTATTAAACAGATAAAATTAAAAAGTACTTGACAAGTTATATTAAACCTGCTATACTTGTAATAGGGCTGGTGTTCGGGGAGTAAGCCAACAATTGCTCAAGCACACGGAAGTTGGTGGTTCCAAAGCCGTCAAGGCACGGTACCCGTGAAGCTTCTCGAGCACCAGCGAACACAAACAATTAACCGGAGGTTACTGTGACGAGTTACAGGCTTCACACGCCTCTCGATTACTCGTAGAGGCTGATGGGCCCCCACTAACAAGTGGGGGCCCTTTTTATTGAGTTGACTTTTTGTTTCAAAAAGGTATATTAGTCAGGTCAGCCCTCGGGGCTTTTTTTATTACAATATTTATTAACTGAAAAATATGAAAATTGTTGATTATGTAAAGGAAACAAAAGGCGAACTCTCCCACGTCTCTTGGCCTACAAGAAAACAAGCAGTAGCCTTTACTGCACTTGTTATCGGCATTTCTGTAGCAGTTGCAATTTACTTGGGTGCAGCAGATTTTCTTCTTTCAAGAATTGTTAAGATTCTCGTTTCTTAATCTATTTAATATTACTTTTTAACTATTACCTTAAATTATGTCAAAACAAAAGATTTCAGAGGGTCGAAATTGGTATGTGATTCACACCTATGCCGGTTACGAAAATGCTGTTATGCGAAATCTAAAACAGCGCATTGAGTCTCTTGGAATGGAAGACAGAATCTTTCAGGTAATAGTTCCAACAGAAAAAAAAATAAAAATAAAAGGAGGAAAGCGTGTAGAGGAAGAAGAAAAAATTTATCCCGGCTACATTTTGGTGGATATGGTGGTAACAGATGATTCTTGGTATGTAGTGAGAAACACCCCTCGCGTGACTGGCTTTGTTGGTTCAGGTGTTTATCCTGTGCCACTAGACAAAAAAGAAATTGACTCTCTTTTTGCTCGTATGAACGCTGATAAGGTGGTTCACAATATCGATCTAGTTATTGATGATTCCGTTCTTATTGTTGACGGACCATTTAAGGATTTGGAGGGCAAGATTAAGGAAGTAGATGATGAAAGAGGCAAGCTTCGTGTACTTGTGTCAATGTTCGGACGCGAAACTCCTGTGGAATTAGATTTCTTGCAGGTCAAGAAAATATAACGAGCACTTACTGTGCGACTATATATTTCTTGACCCCCTCCCCAATTTTGGTAATTTGTGCTTTGTTATGAATTATAGTAGTGTACTGAAACACAAAATTGGGGTCGGGGTGATGATTTTAATTGTCGCTTCGCTCTGTAAAAATCAACCACATGGCAAAAAAAGTCATTAAAAAATTAAAAATCGTCTTCCCAGCAGGTAAGGCAACCCCTGCGCCACCAGCAGGACCTATTTTGGGTCAGGCAGGTATTAACATTGGCGAATTCATTAAGCAGTTCAATGATGCTACTCGTGAAATGATGGGGGACACTATTCCAGCAGAAATATCTGTTTATGAAGATAGAACTTTCTCATTTATTTTAAAAACCCCCCCAGCATCAGCTCTCATACTGAAAGCTCTTGGTAAAGAAAAGGGTTCGGGACATGCTCCGGTTTCAAAGATAGGGACCCTATCAGATAAACAACTTACTGAAATTGCTGAAAAGAAAATGGTTGACCTAAATGCTAATAATATAGATGCTGCTAAAAAAATAATCGCAGGTTCAGCTAGATCCATGGGCGTTGATGTGAAATAATACTTAAAGAAAGTGTTCAAAACACAAAATGCCTCTTCGGAGGCATTTTGTGTTAGTTTGGGAACTAGAAAGTCCCCCGAACAAAGGAGAAACAATGCTCACAGTTCTTTTCTCTGATTACCCAAGGGATTTAGATAGAAATTGGACAAACTTCTGTTTAGATCTCATGGGGTTTACAAAAGGAACTCTTGGTCACCAAGTTTCCCAGATACAGCGAGGCAGAGACTTTCCTGTGGTTGATGCTTTCGTTGTTTTTCCGGGCACTGACTGTGAGGAAGATAAGGCAGGGGCAGGAATGCACAACATTCCGGTTCTTGAACTCAGAAACCACAGTTACTTTAAATGTTCTGTAGCAATCCAAGAGTTTCTTGACGAGATTGAGAAAATAAAAAATCCGTAATGTGTAGTTGGGACACATTACGGATTTTTTGCTTAATTATCATTAATGGGGTAGTTTTAATACAGAAAATAACAACGAGGAGATTATGCGTCGCAAGGTGATGAAGATTTATGTTGGGTGTGCCCTCAAGGGTGCACCCAAAAAGTTTGTTAAGTTCGTTGCGGAAGTAAAGAAAAATCTAGCAGAGAGGAATAAGGGAAAACTCGTAGTTTTAGAATTTCTTGGTCTTGGGGTTGGCTCTGATGCTGATGTATACCGGGTAGATATTGGTAATGTAATGAAGTGTGATTTTTTCATTGCCTTTATTGACAATGCATCAACCGGCCTTGGGATTGAACTCGGTGAAATGATGAGGGGGAGAGAAATACCATTTCTCATTCTCGGAAATTACCGAAGGAAGCACAACAGAATGGCCACTGGTGCTGTAAAGAATCGAAAAGAGCGCGGGTGTTTTGCGGAATATACCTCGATGGAGAATGCGGTTAGAATCATCGAGGGCTTTGCTAGGGTTCATCCGTTACTCAAGAAGTTTAAGTACACATAGAAGAAAGGGCCGTCTGCGATATATCGCAGACGGCCCTTATTGTTCTCACTTTTTCATAACGATGTCGTGTTTTCCCCGCTTCACGTCGAACGCCTCTGGGTCATCGTCGAGGTGAAGCGCGAGTTCGTACTTTCCGAACTCGTCCATAAGTACTTCTGCCATTTGTCGAGCACGACGACGAAGGGTCGGGTGTACGGAACGGGTACTGCGAAGCTCAACGAGATACACCAGAGCGCGTAGGTCGCCGACAAGTGCATTCGGGGTCCTGTATCCCATTGGGTGGAAATACTGCGCTTCCTCTGGCGAAAGGTTCAGTCTTTCGACAGCGTCTCTTTGATACTCGATGAGCTTAAGTACCTCGCTCCGAATCTCCCGTGGCATCTCATCGATGTACCACTGCTCAAAACCAAAATTGGTCGTAAGAAGTGGCATTCTCTGAGTTACGGCTCGGTGTCGTTGAATGTCTCTGAACGAGCCGAAACACAGAAGGAATTCAAAACGGACCGTGCCACAGAAGGCAACTTCTTTCGGAAGCTCGGTTTTCGGCGGACGATTGTGCATAGCCGGCAGTATCGACTCTGTTAGTTTCCAGTCAATTCCGTCAGCATTGAAGGCGAAGTCTGGATGAATAGTTGCGTCACCGTAGTAGTTGTGTCGCATCCATACCGCGTGGTAGCTTTCCGTTGCATCGTACCGCTTGAGCGTGAATGAGCTTGGGAAGGCTTCTCGAAGGGCATCCTCCATCTTTTCCGCGACATCGCGCACCTCATCAAGTAGATGATGTCTCAGCCACTCAATGTGATCCGCTGCTTGTCGCAAATTGGTGTGCCATGCGAGATTGGTTGATGCGCCAGCCGGCAGAAGTCCGCGTACCACATCGAATGCACGAGCCTTGATAGCTTTTTCGTAGTCGGCACGGTCCCACCCATCTTGGAATGGAAAGCGTTTTTTGAAGTGCTTGACCATTACTGGTAGGTATCTGACGTAGGCGTCGCGCCAAGCCTCATGTACGGATCTTGACCAGAAATTTCCGACAATGTCGATGAATCTCTGATTCGCGAAGTCGATGTAGCGAGTGGATGCTTCTTGTCCGCTGTAGAGGGGCCAGTCCTGAATAGCTTTCGCCACTAACATGGACACACCTTCGATGAAAATCGTGGCTGTGCCACAATCGCCAATTGATTTGTGCCCGTAGCCCACATAGAAAGAAGCCATGAATTTCTTGGCGCCTTTCTTTGCGAGAATTGTCAGGTGGTCGAAAAGCCCGCCCACAGAGCGTGAGTGGAGGGCCTGAAGCATTGCCTCTTCCTCTGGGCCGATAACCGCGCCAGTATTAAGGACAATGACCTGTCCTCCATATTTTGTCTCCCGTACCACGTGTTTGAGACGTTTCAACATAAACTTCCAAAACCAGTTCCTAATCGCAGCGAACATTTTGAGGCCTCGTATGAAGAAATGTAAAAGGAGCTACGTTCTGGGGCTTACTTTATTCTTATTAAAAAACGAGTCAACCACTATTTTTTTATATCCCTATCGTTATAAAGTTTTGGAAGCATTGATTTTGGATCCCAATTTTTCTTTAACTCTTTTACGTTTTGCGAACTCTGATATTTTCCAAGTTTAGAATAATCGTGTGCCAATATTTCACCTGTCTCAAAAAATATAATTTGGGCAACCCTTCTACCAACAACTAGTGGAATTACGTGGTGAGTGGAATTATTTGTAATTTCCATTGTCCAACGATTTATATATCCAACATCACCCCAACCAGCGCATTTGCACACTTCAATAAAATTTCTACCAAGAGATGAACGAGACTTCATCATTGTGGTGATATGATTTTTTCCGCCAATAAATTCATTTGTATGAGCGAGAATTGTTTCTCCTGGCTTCAAAAGAATTATTTTGTCGTTTGGCGAAATGCCGACAAAATCAAATTTTATATCTTTCAAAACATCTTTTGCTTTTTGAGCGATATGTGGTTTTGTTCCCCAAACTTTGTCTGTATGTGTTTTGTTATAGATATTGTAAATAGGGGAAATGAGATCAGGCTTTTGTTCTCGAAAATAATGTTCTCCCAAAGTTACATCGTAACTAGATGTAGCCAAGTTTCTTTTATCAAAAGGAGTAATAACTATGTTTCCTTTCTTCAATTCCGCCAAAATCTTCTTGTCCGATAAAGCCATAAGTTTGTTAAAAGGAATTATATATTGTCCGCTTTGATATGCATATTGACTTGATACAAATTAAGTTTAGTTTTGGTTGCAGAAGTTCTTCCACCATTTTTACAGGATATCTTGATGCCAAGAGGCAAACTTGTAGTTCTCGAAGGGGGCGATGCCGCCGGAAAGAAGACACAAACCGAGCTCTTGGTGGACTCCTTAAGAGCTTTTGGCGTGTCGTGCGGGACTCTGAGTTTTCCTATGTACGACACTCCTACAGGAAAGCTTGTTAAGGAGTTTTTGATGGGTGATCATGGCGACTTTAGGCATGCGAACCCCATCTTGTCTGCACTTCCATTCGTTCTGGACCGTTCAGCTGGTAGACACAAGATCAAGGACGCGCTTGAGGGTAACGAGATCGTAATCTCGAATCGGTATGCGGAATCAAATTTCGCCTTCAACGCAGCGAAGGTTCCGGATGACGAGCAAGAAGCCCTTGTCGCTCGTTTGGTTGAGCTTGAATACACCGAGCTTAATCTCATTCCGCGCCCAGACAGAGTGATCTATCTCGCTGTCTCGCCAGAGACATCAGCACGACTTCTCAACAAGCGCGGGGAAAGAAAGGATCAGTACGAAGATGATGCCGATTTTCAAACTCGAGTAGAGATTGCTTATCGGCATTTGGCTGTTGCTGATCCTCTAAGATGGAGGGTCGTGAATTGCGATCCGAATGGCGTCATGAGGTCTCCAGAGGACATCCATCAGGAAGTAAAGATGCACGTGGCTGAACTCATGGGGATTTGATCTCCAAAGTAAATATCCCGCAGGACGATAGTTATCGTCCTGCGGGGTTTGTTATTATGAAGAGGTGAAAACGACAATACTAAAACAAATAGAGAACTGGCTACAAGAAACCATAGGGGAAACAGGGGTAGTTTCTTTTAATGAAAATTTATTAAATGGAGATGTTTCTACAAATGTAGGAATTAAAAATAGAAACGCCCCAGAATTACTTGAGAAGTTAAATAATAATAAACAGGGTTTCATTTCAGAAATTACAATTGCTGGACCGGGGTTTATTAATTTCACATTGAGCGATAGCCTTTTAATTTCTAGTAAAAATTTTTCTGTACAAAAAACTCCGCCAGCTGGCGGAGAAAAGGTAATTATTGAATATACAGACCCAAACCCGTTTAAAGATTTTCATGTTGGCCATTTGATGAGTAATTCAATTGGTGAAGCCATTGCGGGCTTAGTTGAGGCAGACGGAGCAGAAGTAAAAAGAGCCTGTTATCAGGGCGATGTTGGAATGCATGTAGCCAAAGCCCTATGGAAAAATGATTACGCTCTTGGCGCAAAGGCTTATGAAGAAGATGAAGTAGCCAAAGCGGAAATACAGGAGATAAATAAAAAAATTTATGATAAATCCGATTCGGATATAAATTCGCAGTATGAAGAAGGTAAAAAGAAGTCGTTAGAGAGTTTTGAAAAAATGTACAAAAAGCTCGGAACGAATTTTGATTATTTCTTTTTTGAATCGGAGTCAGGCCCAAAGGGTTTAGAAATTGTAAGAGAAAATATTCCGAACGTTTTTCAAGAAAGTGATGGGGCAGTGATATACAAGGGGGAAGAGAGGGACAAAAAACTCCATACTCGTGTATTTATAAATAAGGACGGGCTACCTACGTACGAAGCAAAAGAGCTTGGTTTGGCGCCTATCAAAAAAGCAAAATACGACTACACGAAATCAATCGTTATCACGGGAAACGAAGTCAACGATTATTTCAAAGTGCTTCTTTCTGCAATGAGCGAGATTTTTCCAGAATTAGCAGAGAAAACTCACCACATTGGACACGGAATGATGCGTTTACCTAGTGGGAAAATATCTTCACGAACTGGTGGGGCACCGACAGCTGAATCTTTGATAAATACAGTAAAAGAAGAAGCCCAGAAAATCATAGAAAAATCAGGTAGGTCTGCAGATAATGAACTTGCTGAAAAAGTAGCCATCGGCGCAATAAAATTTTCAATTCTTCGTCAACATCCCGGAAAAGATATTATTTTTGACATTAATAAATCTATTTCTTTTGAGGGAGATTCAGGGCCGTATCTTATGTATACACATGCGCGTGCAAACTCTTTAATTGAGAAAGGTCGCGAAGGTGGCACTGAACCAGTTGAAGTATCAGAATTGTTTGGTGCAAAAAGTTTGATGCGACTACTCATACGCTTCGACCACATTGTTGCACGCTCGGCACAGGAATATTCACCAAATTATCTCGTTGAATATTTACTAGAGATTTGTGGAGCGTTTAATTCTTGGTATGCCGTTGAGCAGATGATCACGGAAGACAAAGAAGCATCGGCACAAAAACTATTTATAGTTAAGTCTTTTAAAACGATTTTAGCTAAAGGGTTGGCTATTTTAGCTATCGCAGCGCCAGAAAGGATGTGATAGATTATAGGAATGGAAGACAAGGTGAGAGAAGATAAATCTCTCCTTAAAGAGCCTCTGCCACAAGCAGAGGAAAAAATACTCTCTTTTTGGAAGGAAATAGACCTCTTAAATCAGATAGAAAATAAGAAAAAACCTAAAAAATTATTTGCTAAGAGCAAAGAGTTTATTTTTTATGAAGGACCGCCAACAGCAAACGGGCGCCCCGGTATTCACCACCTACTTGCGCGCGCATTCAAGGATGTTGTTTTGAGATACAAAACAATGCAAGGTTTTCATGTGCGACGTCGTGGCGGTTGGGATACCCATGGGCTTCCAGTAGAGCTTCAAGTGGAAAAAGAATTAGGTTTGAAATCAAAAAAAGAAATTGAAACTTATGGCATTGCGCCCTTTAATGAAAAATGTCAGGAAAGTGTGTGGACATATGTAGAGGAATGGGAGCGTTTTACAGATCGCATAGGATATATGTTGGATCAAAAGAATGCCTATGTGACATACAAGCCAGAATATATTGAGTCTGTTTGGAACATCATTTCAAAAGTTGCAGACCAAAATCTTTTATATAAAGACTATAAAGTGGTGCCATGGTGCCCACGCTGTGGGACGGCTCTATCTAGCCACGAATTGGCACAAGGCTATCAGGATGATAAAGATTTATCCGTTTATATAAAGTTTCCTGTTGTGGGTGAGCCAAATACATTTTTTGTTGCTTGGACTACAACCCCTTGGACATTAGCCGGACACGTTGCACTGGCTGTCGGAGAAAATATTTCTTATGTGAAAGTTAAACAAGGAGAAGAATTTTTTATTTTAGCTGAAACTAGAACAAGTATTTTACCGGAAGGATTTGAAGTAGTTGAAAAAACACTCGGAAAAGATTTGATTGGTAAAAAATATTTACCACCATTTGATTATTTAGAAAAAAATATCCCCGATTCCGAAAAACATAAACTCCCAAAAGCATTTCAAGTATACGAGGCAGATTTTGTTAATACTGAAGACGGAACGGGAATTGTGCACACAGCAGTTATGTATGGCCAAGATGATTTTGTTTTTGGTACAAAAATAGGTTTACCAAAATATCACTTAGTGGATGAAGCGGGATATTTTATAAAGGGTACAGGTTTTTTAGAAGGAAGATTTGTAAAAGAAGTTAATGAGAATGGAAAACCAACTTTAGCGGTGGATATCATTGAAGATTTAAAGAAAAGAAATCTATTTTTTAAACAAGAAAATATTACCCACTCGTACCCACATTGTTGGAGATGTCAGACTCCTCTTATTTATTACGCAAGAGACTCTTGGTATATCGCAATGAGTAAACTCCGCGAGAAGTTAATTTCTGAAAATAAAAAAATAAATTGGGAACCGGAATATATAAAGGACGGAAGATTTGGAGAGTGGCTTTCTGATGTAAAAGATTGGGCAATATCCCGGGAGAGGTATTGGGGAACTCCACTACCTATTTGGGAGTCTTCTAATGGTGAAAGAATCTTTATTGACTCTGTTGAAACACTCAAAAAATACACCAAAAAATCAGGCAATAAATATTTTGTGATGCGTCACGGGGGAACTGAAGGGAATAAGAAACAAATTGTTAGCTATAAAAATGAAGCAAACGATCACTTGACCGAGGAGGGCAAAAAACAAACTGAAAAAAATGCAGAACAATTATTAAACGAAAAAATAGATTTAATAATCACATCTCCGTTTACCCGTGCTCTTGAAACAGCTGAAATAACTAGGAAAACACTCGGTTTATTGGAAAATCAGCTTATTACTGATCAGAGATTGGCCGAAATAAATCCGGGGGATTTTGATGGTAAAAATTGGAATGAATACCATAATTTTATTTATGAATCTGGGCCAGATTGGTTTGAAAAGAAAATATCAAACGGCGAAGCCCTTAAAGATGTTAAATGGAGATTGGCCAACTTCTTATACGAGATAGAAGAAAAACACAAAAACAAAAAAATTATTTTTATTACACACGGTGGGCCGGCTTGGTTATTGTTTGTAAACGCAGGATTATATGAACCAAGAAATAAAAATTACCAAATTCCAAACGATAATGTTTTTGTAAAAGATTTTAAAATATTTAAAAATGCAGAGGTAAGAGAACTACCATTTATTCCAGTGCCTCATGATAAAAACTTTGAATTAGATTTACATAAACCGTTTATAGACGAAGTAGTTTTAGAAAAGGATGGTAAAGAATTTAGAAGAGTAAAAGAAGTAATGGATGTATGGCTTGATTCTGGAGCAATGCCATTTGCACAAGACCACTATCCATTTGAAAATAAAAAACTTATTGAAAAAGGGGGTTTTCCAGCCGACTATATATGTGAAGCTATTGATCAGACTCGCGGGTGGTTTTACACACTGCATGCAATTGGAAATTTAATGGGAATGGGACACGCATTTAAAAATGTAATTTGTTTGGGGCATATTTTGGATAAAGATGGTAAAAAAATGTCTAAATCAGCCGGCAATGTTGTTGACCCTTGGATTGCTATGAATGAATTTGGCGCAGATCCAATTCGAATGTGGATGTTTTCTGTGAAAGAACCGGGAGAGTCCAAAAATTTTGATGGAGATTCTGTAAAAGAAATATCTAGAAAAGTTTTTACCCTTCTCACAAATATTTACACTTTCTATGAAACTTATGGGGATGGGGTGCTGGCCTCCAATTCATCAAAAAATATTTTGGATAGATGGATAATTGTACGTCTCAACGAAACAAATGAAATAGTTGTAAAAGGAATGGATCAATACAGGATTGTTGAACCAGCTAGAGCAATTAGAGACTTTATTGGAGATTTTTCTCAATGGTATATCCGTCGTTCTCGGGAAAGATTTAAGGATGGAGATAAGAGTGCCTCAGCCACAACTGCTTTTGTTTTGCAGAACTTGGCTAAAATTATGGCTCCATTTAGCCCTTTTTATGCAGAAATGCTTTGGAATAACGTTAAAGGAGAAAATGAGGCGGTTAGCGTTCATTTAATGGATTGGCCAAAGATTTCAAAAATAGACAGAAAGCTGATTTCGCAAATGAGTAGTGTTCGTGAATTAGTTTCTAAGGCATTGGAACTTCGTTCTCGTGCAAATATAAAAATACGCCAACCTTTAAAAGAATTACGAATAAAGAATAATAAATTAGGAAAAGATTTTTTTGAAATTATAAAAGAAGAGTTAAATGTTAAAGAGATTGTTTTTGATGAAAAAATTTCAGAAGAATTAATATTAGACACAAATATTACTCCCGAATTAAAAATAGAAGGTGAAATGCGAGAACTAGTAAGAGCAATTCAAGAAAAAAGAAAAGAACTTGGTCTTACACCAAAAGATTTTGTAAAAGTTATTGTAAAAAATGATCCAGAAAAAAATAAAGACATTAACAGTTTTTCTTCAATAATAAAAAAACAAGGAAATATAAAAGAAATTATTTTTGAAGATGGGGAATGGGGGGTTGATGTTATGCGTGTATAGCTATGCACAAGATTTATACATCTCAAGGTTTAGTACTTAGCTCGAGGGGAGTGGGAGAGAAAAATATACTAGTAACTATTTTTTCAAGAGGCCTAGGTATTGTGAATGCCAAAGCAATTTCTGCGCGTATGGCAAAAGGTAAATTAAAGGGACACATTGTGCCTTACTCGCTTGGAACCTACACATTTGTTAGGGGAAAAGAGGGGTGGCGTCTTATTCAAGCAAATGCAGAATTCAATACATTAAACTCGCTTACTTCTTTAAATAAAAAAAAGATTTTCATCAGGACAATAAAATTAGTCCAAAAAATGTCTGGTTTTGAGCCAGAAGTAAAACTTTTTGATTGTCTAATTTCCGCTTTTGATGCTCTTGTTGTGGTTGACGAGTATCTTCTTAAAACTTTTGAAGCCGTATTGGTAGCACGTGTGTTGTTTTTTTTAGGGTATATGTCTTTTTCAGAACTTCCTGAAAGCTTAAATAATTTTGATAATTTTAGTGATACAACACTAATTGAATTGAAGCACCACCTGAAAGACCTCGTGATACGCATAAATGAAGGCTTACAAGAAAGCCAACTTTCCTAAGGCACCAAAGTAAGTGTGCGGTATAATTAATGAATGCAAAATAAAAAACCAGACCGCTTAGGGCGTCTGGAGGAAGCTTTGTACTCTAGAAATGAGGCGCGTTTACCTAAAGGAGAGCGGGTTCACTTAACCTCTAATTTTGATGACCCAGAATTGGCTAGAGGTTTAGCAGATGATGTGCCTCTGGCAGATCTTGTTTCAAGAGAGCGCGAACATCCACATAGGAAGATTTTTGAAAAAGTTTTTCTTTTTGCTCTAGTTTTTGCTGTTTTTACGGCGGGATTTGCTGGATACAAGTTTTTCTTAGGTGGCCCATCTGTAACAGAAAAAAATATAAATATAACGATAGGGGGGCCATCTATTGTTTCAGCGGCGACACCTATCACTTTGGATATCAGAGTTGAAAATCGTAATGCTCGTTCTATAGAAAATGCCGTTTTGAAAATTGGCTATCCGAAAAATTCTAGAAGCATAGAAGATAAAAATAAAGCACTTGATACCGAGACGATGAAGATTGATTCTCTTGGCTCGGGTGATTCAATAGGAAAACAGGTTACTTTTTTAATCTACGGACAAAAGGATGACATAGAGGTTTTGACAGCACGACTTGAGTATCAAGTGCCCGGCTCAAAAGCAACATTTATAAAAGAAGAAGTGTTTAATTTGGCTATTGGTACGGCGCCGGCGATTCTAGATGCCTCAATACCAAGACTTCTTGTTTCTAAGCAACCATTTGATGTTGTGGTTTCGGTAAAATCTAATTCCACAGAAACCATAAATGATTTAGTTTTAACCGCAGAATATCCCTTTGGATTTGTTTATAGTTCTTCAGACATTAAGCCATTTACAGACGATAACGTCTGGCATTTAGGAGATATGCCTGCCGGTGGTTCAAAAAACGTCCGTATTTCTGGCACCTTAGAAGCAGAAAACAATGAAGAGCGCACTTTTAAATTTTCATTAGCAGTTGGTGGCGGGGTTTTTAATAACTCTCAAAGCCAGATTGCTTCAATATTAAATACCGTCTCTGTTTCTAGGCCATTTTTATCGCTCACTGTTGGGGTGCCCGGTGGACAAGTTAGTACACAAGCAGGGGACAGGATTCCTATTGAAATAACATTTACTAATAATCTATCTTCAAAACTTAATAACGGTGTTATTAAAGCAAGTATTTCTGGAGTTTTTGATCAAAACAATATCATTACCCAACAGGGTGGGTTTTATAACTCAAAAGATCAGTCAATAATTTGGCAACAGTCTGGAAACCCAGATTTAGCAGAGGTTACTCCAGGGGATACAGGGAAAGTGCACTTTACTTTGACCGTTCCAAAGCTTTTGCCTACTGATTTAAAAAATCAGGGACTAACTGTGAAAGTTTTGATGACGGCAGATGAAATAAATGGAACTGATACCAATAAAATAACAAGTGACGCTAGTACATCTTTTAAGTTTAAAGCTAATCCGAATGCTTTTGCGTATGCCACGAGATCTGAATCAGTATTTAAACAAATAGGAACTATTCCGCCAAGAATAAATAAAGAAACAAGCTATTCTGTAAATATTTCTGCAAATACAACTTTTGCAAACATAGAGAATGCAAGTATGACCGCCACTATTCCACCAAATGTTTCTTGGAACAATATTGTTTCCCCGGGAAATGAAAAAATAAGATTTGATAGCAACACACGCATTTTGTCTAGGGATATAGGAACGGTGTCTTCTTCCGACAAGGGTAGAACAGCTATGATTCAACTTACCATAACACCAAGCTCATCCCAGCTAGGATTTTCTCCACCACTTCTTTCAAGGATTAGTTTTTCTGGCACAGATTCTTCTTCGGGTGAGGCAATAAACATTGATTTAGATGATGTCACAACGGAGCTTTCTCATGACGACGGTGCCTCAAATAACGCATCTGTAGTAGGGAAATAAAGTCATTCCGTAATTACTTCATTTAAGTACTTAAAAGAGGTGATTATGTTAGGATTATTTTATGGAAAACAAACTAGAAGCCATAGTTTCTCTAGCCAAAAGACGGGGTTTTATATTTGCTGGCTCTGAAATATATGGTGGTTTGGCCGGCTCTTTTGATTATGGCCCTTTGGGGGTTTCTCTTAAGAACAACATTAAAAAACTCTGGTGGAAAATGTTTGTAGATAATCAGGATAGAATTTTTGGATTAGATGCGGCAATCATTATGAATCCGAAAGTGTGGGAGGCATCTGGGCATGTTTCAGGTTTTTCCGATCCGTTGGTTGATTGCGAAAAATGTCATCATAGATTTAGAGCCGATCAATTAGATAATCAAAAAACTTGCCCAGATTGTGGGGGGAAGCTCAGTTCTCCAAGTCAATTTAATATGATGTTTAAAACTCAAGTTGGTGCAGGGGAGGACGCCCCCGTTTCGTTCCTACGCCCAGAAACAGCCCAGGGTATTTTTGTAAACTTTAAAAATATTATTGATTGTTTTCATCCAAAACTTCCTTTTGGAATAGCGCAAATTGGTAAAGCATTTAGAAACGAAATAGCACCTCGCGATTTTGTTTTTCGTCAGAGAGAGTTTGAACAAATGGAACTAGAATACTTTGTTCGTGAAAATGATTGGGAAAAATATTTTGAGAAATGGCAACTTGTAATGAGAGATTTTGCCGAAAGCATTGGAATTAAAGATGTTTATGAAAATAATAAAGAAGATATAGCCCACTACAGTAAAAAAACTATTGATTTTGAGTATGATTTTCCTTTTGGTAGGACCGAATTGTGGGGCTTGGCATATCGTACGGATTTTGATTTACGTGCCCATTCTGTATCAAGTGGAGTTGATCTGGTATATCTAGATGAAGAAACAGGGGATCGTTTTACACCGCACGTTATTGAACCTTCTCTCGGTGTAGACAGAACGCTTCTTGCGATACTTTTGTCCGCTTACACAGAAGATGATTTGGGAGGAGAAAAAAGAATTTATTTAAAACTTCCATCAGGAATTGCGCCAATTCGTGCAGCTGTTTTTCCACTTCTTAAAAATAAGCCAGAATTAGTGCAAAAGGCGAGAGAGGTTTATGAATCTTTGAAAACAGAACTTGGAAATATTGCTTGGGATGATAATGGAAATATAGGAAAGAGATATAGACGACAAGACGAAATTGGAACACCAAGCTGTATAACAATTGACTTCGATACTTTAGAGGATGACACAGTGACAGTTCGCGATAGGGATACCGGAGAGCAAAGGAGAGCAAAAATTAGAGACCTTAAGACAATTATTTAATTCTTTATTGAACTTTTGAGTGGGCGAAAAAAGCAATACTGTGTAAAAGTGCACTTTTACACAGTATTGACATAAATGATATTATAGTATATAAAAAATATAGATACGTTCCTATACACTCGAATGGAGACCGCGTGCACGAAAGAATGAGAGAAGGCCCGCAAGAGATTATCAAGGCCATCAAGGTGACAACCTCTGGATTCAGTAGCACTCTCCAGACCGCCCGTATGGTCGTTTTTCCTCTTTTGATGTCGATTCCCGCCCTCCTCATGTGGAGTATCTGTTACATGAGGGGGTGGCATTCTAATCCCGATGCAGATGGCCCGATCGTAAACGCTATCCTTCCGTGGATCGGTAGTGCTCACGTGTTTTTGGCCGGCTTCCTTTTTCTCCAGGAAGGGAAAGATATTAGGGGATTGAAGGATGCGGTGCGGAATAAGGACGTTCCGGGGAACAGGGAAAAATTTCTGCAAATCGCCGAGGACAAGGTACCAGCACCGTTACGGTATATTCTTTTGGTCACCGGCAATATCGTCATTTTTTGGACGATTAGCCTGTACTACGGGAATTACTGGAGTGGTTTTTTCTCCGTTCTGTCTGTGGCATACGTTATCTCGCTTATTTGGGAGGTGATTGCAGATTTTGATGACCCCGTGAATGGTGTTTGGGTTGTCAAAGGCGTACCGGAGGAGTGGATTAAGAGTGCTGGAATCAAGCGTCGGTTTTCTGACCGAGTGTTTGAGTTCTTATTTGGTGAGTAGTGTGTGACGGCTCGGAGTAAATTTACTCTGAGCCGTTTTTCTTTACTATTTTTCTGGTAGACTATTGCTCATGCTAAAAGCAACCAAACATACATTACCAAGTGGTTTAAGGATTATTTTTGCTCAAATGCCAGATTCTCCTACCGTAACCGTGCAGGTTTTAGTAGAGACTGGTTCAAAATACGAATCGAAAAAAGAAGCGGGCCTCTCACACTTTTTAGAACACATGTGTTTTAAGGGTACTAAAAAAAGACCTGGTGCTTTTTCAGTTTCAAAAGCGTTTGATGAACTTGGCGCTGTTTCTAATGCTTTTACTTCGACTGAAATAACTGGTTATTGGGCCAAGGCCGGTTTTAATAATGTGTTACCAATTTTGGATATCGTTGCTGATATTTATTTGAATTCTGTATTTAAAGATGAGGATGTTAAAACAGAAAGGGGAGTTATAACTGAAGAAATCAATAGAGGAGAAGACCAGCCGGCAAATGTGCTAGACAGAATTTTTGATAAAGCAATGCACGGAGATCAGCCTGCAGGTTTGCCGATTATAGGAAATAAAAAGACAGTTCATGCCTTTAAGGCGAAAGATTTTTACGATTATCGCGGTAAACACTATGTGGCCTGTGCTACAACAATAGTTGTATCTGGACGTTTTAATGAAAAAGAAGTTTTGAAAGAAATAAAAAATCTTTTCAAGGATATTTCAAAATCTAAAAAATATGAAAAAAAACCTACAAAAATTGCTCACAGAAAGCCTAATGTGGTTTTTGAACACAAAGATATAGATCAGGTGCATATAGAAATTGGGATGAGAGCCTTTCCTTACAAAGACGATCGCCTTACTAAGCTTTCAGTTCTTAAGGGGGTTTTGTCTTCAGGAATGAGTTCGCGCCTTTACCAAAAAATGCGAACAGAGCTTGGTATTTGCTATTACGTTAGGGCATTTAACTCATGTTCAACTGATCATGGTGAATTTGGCGTTGTATCTGGTGTAGACCCCAAAAGAGTTGATATTGCGGTGGGGGCGATAATAAATGAATTAGAAAAAATAAAATCAGAGCTAGTTTCGGAAGAAGAATTAAAAAAAGTAAAATCCCTAATGATTTCAGGTATGTATATGTCCCTTGAATCTTCCGATGAAGTTGGAGGTTATTTTGCAGATAGAGCCATTTTTAGTGGCGACCTAAGAACGCCACAAGAAAGAGAAAAAATAATTCTTGCAGTAACTCCAAAAGATATTCAAAACATTGCAAAAGAATTATTTACCAACAAAGACCTTCTGCTCGCAGTTGTTGGCAGAAAGATAGATAAACCTAAACTTGCTAGATTGTTAAACATTAAATAGAGGGCTATATAGCCAAAAGTTGTCTAACGGGGTATATTGTAGCTATGGATAAAGGTGAAATGCATTTTGCTATAAATACCCACTCGCTAGTAAAAGCTATTGCTATCGTTGCCTTTGCGGTGGTGTTGTTTCTCATTAGAGATATTATTTTAGTAATACTTACTGCCATAGTAATAGCCTCTGCTATTGAGCCCGGCACGCGTTTTGCTATAAAACATAGAATACCAAGGACAATTGCAGTTTTGTTCATATACATTCTTACCGGCATCGTTTTTCTTTCTGCATTATATTTTCTTTTAGTCCCACTTCTTTCCGAATCATCAACATTTCTTTCTTCAATTCCAGAATATACACGCACTCTTTCGACCAACCCAAGCTCAAACACATTTTTGAGTTCTATCACTTCTACCCTTTCAGTTCCCGATTTAATTAATCAAATAAATTCCACCCTTGTGCATGTTTCAAATGGTTTTTTTGGAACAATTGATGTTGTTTTCGGAGGCATTTTGGCGTTTATGCTCATTATCGTTCTTTCTTTTTATCTTGCGGTGCAGGAAGATGGAATAAGCAAGCTTTTAAAGATTGTTACGCCAATTAAAAATGAAAAATATATTGTTTCTCTTTGGAAAAGGTCACAAGAAAAAATTGGCCTTTGGATGCAAGGACAACTCCTTTTGGCGGTGATTGTAGCTGTGTTGGTTTTCTTGGGATTAACAATAATGGGAGTTCCTAATGCCATCCTTTTAGCGTTTATTGCTGGGGTATTAGAAATCATTCCTATTTTTGGTCCAGTTTTGTCTGCCGTGCCAGCAGTTCTTATTTCGTTCACCGCTGGCGGTTTTGGTCTTGCCGCCCTAGTCGCTGGACTATTCGTGATTATTCAGCAATTTGAAGCCCATCTTATTTACCCACTAGTTGTAAAAAAGGTTATCGGGGTGCCACCAATTGTTTCTATCCTTGCTTTGGTAATTGGTGCAAAGTTGGCTGGTTTTTTGGGAATAATACTTTCTGTTCCACTAGCAACAGTTCTCATGGTTCTTATTGAAGACTTAGAAAAAAGTCGGGTTGATACAGCTTCATAAAAATAGATGGGAAATCGGGTTTATATAACTACCACACTTCCTTATGTTAATGCAGAGCCACATGTTGGTTTTGCTATGGAAATTGTGCGAGCTGATGTTATCAATCGTTTCAAAAAAATAGAAGGATGTGATGTCTTTTTTAATACAGGGACAGATGAACATGGAATAAAAATATATCAAAGAGCATTGGAGGAGGGAAAAGATGTACAAGATTTTGTAGATGAAAATTCAAAAAAATTTAGAGAACTTATTGATCTTTTACACATAGACAAAGAGGTTCACTTTATAAGAACAACAGATGAAAACCACATAAAAGCTACACAAGAATTTTGGAATAGATGTAATGAGAATGGATATATTTATAAAGCAAAATACACAATAAAATATTGCACTGGTTGTGAGCTAGAAAAAACCAGCTCGGAATTAATTGATGATCGTTGCCCAATACATCCAAATTTGGATATTGAATTAATTGATGAAGAGAATTATTTCTTTAAATTTTCAGCTTTTAAAGAAAAACTTTTAGACTTATATTCAAAAAATGAAAATTTTGTTACCCCAGCAACTAGATTAAATGAGATACGGGTTTTTGTAGAAAGGGGACTTCAGGATTTTAGTATCTCGCGTTTAAAAGAAAAAATGCCTTGGGGTATCCCTGTACCAAACGCTCCAGAACACGTTATGTATGTTTGGTTTGACGCCCTAGTTAATTACGTTTCAACGTTGGGCTGGCCTGATAAAGACGGAGATTTTGGAAAATATTGGACAGAAGACAACGATATTATTCAATATGCCGGTAAAGATAATTTGCGTCAACAATCTGCTATGTGGCAGGCGATGCTTATGGGAGCGGGATTGCCCTGCAGTAAGCATATTGTTATAAACGGTTTTATTACTTCAGGTGGGCAAAAAATGTCTAAATCGATTGGAAATGTCGTAAATCCAATTGAAGTTGTTTCGGTTTTTGGTGCAGAAGCCTTTAGGTATTTTGTGACTCGAGAGCTCTCTACCTTTGAGGATTCAGATTTTACAATTTCTGCCTTTAAAGATATTTATAATGCAAATTTGGCTAACGGTTTGGGTAATTTGGTCTCTCGTCTTATGACCTTAGCCTCAAGATACTTAGAAAATGCGGTTAACGTTTTGGAGAAAACCATGCCACAAGAATTTACTTCTGCTATGAACTTGTTTGAAATATCAAAAGCAGGAGGAATGATATGGGAAAAAATAGGCAAAATGGACAAAGAAATACAAGAAAAAGAACCATTCAAGCTTATTAAGACAGACCCAGATACCGCCAAAAAAATCATTGCTGATTTAGTGGTTGATTTATACACCGTCGCAACAATGCTTGAGGCGTTTATGCCAGAAACATCAAAAGCTATAAAAACTTTAATTAAAGAAAATATTTCTCCAGTAACGCCCCTTTTTCCAAGAATGGATTAAATCTTATGGCGTATAAATATATAGATACACACTGCCATCTGCAGTTTGAAGATTACGACAAAGATAGAGAAGAAGAAATTCAGAAAATGAAAGAGTATGAGACGCTTGGCATTGTAGTGGGCGTTGATATTGCTAGCTCAAAACAGGCTATAAAATTAGCCGAGGAAAATGAAAATTTATATGCTTGTGTAGGGGTGCACCCAACCTATGAAGAACCACATTTGGATGAATTGGAAAACTTAGTAAAGCATGAAAAGGTTGTAGCGGTTGGAGAGTGTGGGTTAGATTTTTTTAGAGATAAAAAAGAAGATGTTTATGAAAAACAAAAAAAGCTTTTCAATTATCAAATTAATTTAGCAATTAAATATGAAAAGCCGTTAGTAATACACGCACGCTCTGCATACAAAGAATTATTTGAAATTTTGAGTGCAAGAAAAAAAGAGGCTGGAGATAAGCTCAAGGTTAATATGCATTTCTTTGGTGGCGATATGGATGATGCGAAAAATTTTATTGATTTAGGGTTTATGCTTTCATTCTCTGGAGTTATCACTTTTGCCAGAGATTATGATGAAGTAGTGCGATTTGCCCCAAGTTCTCACCTTCTTACAGAAACCGATTCACCATATGCAACTCCAATTCCGTTTCGCGGAAAAAGAAATAATCCAAGATTTGTAAGTGAAGTGGTTACAGCAATGACAAAAATTCGTGAAGATAATTTTGATGATATACAGCAAGCTGTTTTTGAAAATGCTTGTAGGTTTTTTAAATTGAATAACAAATTTCAATAATCTTGCTTATTTGAATATAAAGTGTATTTTGTCTTTCAGAACCAATCCAATAACCGAGGAAATTCCATTGCCTAGCGAGAAAGACACCAAAGCGGAAATTCAATTCGTGAATTCTGAAATTGCGAGGTGTATAGAAGAGAACGAGGCAATAAAGCTTATGTTCTCTGATGGGCAACCCATGGAGATTGGACTGCATCGCGTTTTCACTAACAACGAACGAGCAATCAAGGGGCTTAATTTGAGGAGAATTGAGCTCACTAACGGACTTGCTCTTGTAAGATAAGTTTTGTTTTATGGGGGCCACGCGTTAGCGTGGCCCTTTGTTTTTATGAAGTTTATGGTAAAGTACCCAAGTTCTGGGGGCAAAAACCCTAGATCTTAGTAGTGTTAAGCCTTTTTGGGCATATGCGCCACACCGCATAAATTAAATGGAAGAAAGCAAAATCTATGAAGTGGGATTTATGATCTCACCCTCAATTAGTGAAGAAGAGGTTTCTCAAATAGTTTCAAAAATAGAATCCGCAATAACCTCAAATGGTGGAAATGTTTTTGATGGAGAAACTCCAAAGTTAAGACGTTTAGCATATCCGATATATAAAGTAGTAAGGGGAGCAAAAATTGCCGCAACTACAGGTTTTTTTGGGTGGACAAAATTTGAACTACCACCAGAAAAAGTTTCTGAAGTAGAAAAGGCAGTAAAAAATATCGATGAAGTTTTGAGGGCTTTAATGATAAAAACCATTAGAGAAAAAACTTACGAACCAAAAGAAATTGAGCCAGAATTAGAACAAACAGAAGAAGTCCTTGATGAGATACCAGTTGAAGTGATGGAGGAGGGAATTGTTGATGATGTAAGTGCTACTCCAACGGAAGTTGTTGAAGAGGCTAAAGAGGAATAATATAAGAATAGTTAAAAGGTATTAGGTAACAGACATAAAAAGATGAATTTAAACAAAGCGTTCATAATGGGAAATCTTACTCGCGATCCAGAAGTTCGATCGCTTCCATCCGGAGTACAAGTAGCTTCAATGGGAATAGCTACAAATAGAAGCTATAAAGACAAGGAAGGCAAAAAACAAGAAATGGTGGAATTCCATAATATTGTTGCTTTCGGAAGACTCGCAGAAGTTATAGCTCAATATGCAAGAAAAGGATCATCCCTTTTTGTAGAGGGAAGAATACAGACAAGAAGTTGGGATGATAAAACTAGTGGAGAAAAAAAATACAGAACAGAAATAGTAGTTGAAAACTTTCAATTTGGACCACGCGCAGGGGGTAGTACAGCCGGAAAAGATTTTGGCAGTAAGGGAGAGGCGCCAGCCACAAAAGAAGAAGATGTGATTGAATACCCTCAAGAAGATATTCAGACGGATGATATTCCATTCTAGGAGATTAACGAACGAAGTGAGTATAATCTACTTACCCCAGCCCTAATTTTGCGAGACAAAAATAGTAAGGTGTGGTAAGAAATGATTTGTGAAATTAGCTTAGTCGGCACGCGGGCGAATAGCCCGACCCTATTCGGGTCAGTGCCGACCGATAAATTAACAGCAAAATTAGAGCGGGGTCATTATTTTTATAATCGCTTCGCTCATTAAAAATATATGAAAAACAGAAGCATAGAAATACCAAAACACATAGACTATAAAGACACGGGATTTTTGAAGAAATTCTTAAATCCGCACGCTCGTATTATTGGAAAAAAGAAGAGTGGTCTTTCGGCCGAAGTGCAAAGAGATCTTGCCATGGCAGTAAAAAGAGCTAGATTTATGGCCCTTTTACCGTTCGTTTCAAGATAAAGACGCTCGGGTTGGTTGTTTTAAAATCAACTGCCACTCGGCTGAAAATTCCCAAATAGATAAGCTTCATAAAACGAAAAACGCCAAAACTCACTTCGTTCGGACAGTTGGCGTTTTTCTATTTTGCTAAATCTATTTAGGAATAGCCTCGTGAGCTTTTAAAACAACCAAGCCTCCTCGCTTTAAATTAAAAATACAAAACTAAATACTTACTCAGGCGTATAATTTAAGCTATGAAATTACCGTTGTGGCTTCGTCTGGCTAGCTTTACAGATGCATTGCTTGCCCTGTCTTTGCTGTTAAAAGCAATTTGTCCGCTTAATGTTGGATGTCTTACCGATCCATTAACTGCTTTTTTCTTTAGTCCTTTATTTTTTTTAGAGAATAATGGCTTTACTGATTTCTCTAAATCTCAAGAAATAGTTTTCCTGTTTTGGGTTTGGTTTATTGTTGGCGCCCTAATAGGGTTTGTTTTAGGTTTATTTAAAAAAGATTAGGAAATACGATCTGTATATTGACCCGTTTCTGTATTAAGGCGCACAATGTCTCCCTCTTTTACAAACATTGGAACCTGAATTTCTGCGCCCGTTTCTAGCACTACCATTTTTGTACCGCCTTGTGCAGTATTGCCCTTAACTGCTGGATGAGCTTCAGTAACTTTTAGTTCAACCTTTATAGGTAATTTGAGGCCAATAAATTTTTCATCAAAAAGTATTGCTTGCACAAGACTATTTTCTTTTAGAAATTTTCCAGCATCGCCGACAAGTTCTTCAGCAAGCTTATACCTATCGCTTGGGTTTTTTGGGTCTGCAAACCACCATTCGCCCTTATTGTTATATAAATACTTAACATCTTTTTTTACGATTTCAGCTTCAGGCATTCTTTCCGAAACATGGAAAGATTGTTCGGTTACTTTGCCAGTAATCATATTTTTTAGCTTTGTTGCGTTTACAGGTTTTCTCTGTTGCTTGCGAAAAACGTGAGAGGTGAGGACCTCATAAGGAGCGCCATCAAAAATGATGACTTTGTGCTCTGTAATTTCATTGTAATCAAGCATTGCCATAGGAGGCCTCATTATAGCCATATCCCAGTATCTTACTAGTGCTTGACAAATAGTTTCGTCTATGCTATTATACGCACAGATGGTCCCCGGGCAGGAATGCCCATTACAGCCAGAAATGGCTATCCCAGGAATGGGAAAGGAGCGTACCATGACAACGCAAACCGAAATGACCTGGAAAGAGATTCACGAGCTCGGAGAAAGTTTCGTGTCTGGTCTCGAAAATCTGACCAAGGCGCGGGCCGAGCTGAAGAACGTTGTGACGGCCCTCATCGCGTTGGCGGAAAGAGACATCAAGAAGCTATCGTCACAGGATATTTCTCACTACAACAATCTCCCTTTCAGTTCGTGGATGTTTGGTGGATTTAAGGGAGAATATTATGTCCGGTGGCAGGGATATGATGTTTATATCCACTCAGAAAAGAAGTACTATGAACTCCCACGCGGATTCGTGATGCAGGCGCGTCGCGAAGTCGGCACGCTCGTCCTTGGGTTCATGAGGGAGTTTGGATTTAATGTCGCAGTCAGTCAGATTTGCGACGCTGGCCGAGAATAGCTGGCAACTAGCCCCACGATTAGCCCCACAGGCAATCGTGGGGCTTTTCTTTTGGAAGTTAACTTTATAGCGAGTTTTATTTTCACTATCTATATTTAGAGTGAGGGTTAGTTATTTTAGAAGCTCACGAGGCTATTCCTAAATAGATTTAGCAAAATAGAAAAACGCCAACTGTCCGAACGAAGTGAGTTTTGGCGTTTTTCGTTTTATGAAGCTTATCTATTTGGGAATTTTCAGCCGAGTGGCAGTTGATTCTAAAATAACTAACCCGAACGAATTTTATATTTCTTTCAAATGAGAGCGAATATCTTTCATCAGCGCTTTTGAAACGTCCTTGTCTTCACGAAGGAACTGGCGAGTAGCGTCATAGCCACGGGCAAGCTTTAAATCCCCATATTCATATGTTTGACCATTCTTTTTCACTAATCCAAGCTTTTCGCCAAGAGCAATCAGTTCTCCTTCACGTGAAATGCCCTCGTTATACATTAGGTCAAATTCGGTTTGTTTAAATGGTGCTGCAACCTTATTTTTTACCACCTTCACTCTTACACGCCCACCCATTACTTCTTCACCCTTTTTAATTTGAGCAATCCTTCTAATATCCAGACGAACAGAAGTGTAAAACTTGAGTGCTTTTCCGCCCGGAGTAGTTTCAGGGTTTCCAAACATTACTCCTATTTGCATTCTGATTTGGTTGATAAAAATGACAATCGTTTTTGATTTCGCAACAATTGCAGTTAATTTGCGAAGCGCTTGAGACATAAGGCGGGCCTGTTTGCCCACATGGTATGCGCCCATATCTCCCTCAATTTCGTCTTTGGGGGTGAGTGCCGCCACAGAGTCAATTACTATCACATCAAGTTTTCCAGAGCGTACCAACGAGTCCACAATTTCTAAGGCTTGTTCGCCTGTATCTGGCTGAGAAATTAGAAGTTCGTTTAATTTTACCCCAAGACGTTTTGCGTATTCTGGGTCCAGTGCGTGTTCCGCATCAATAAATGCACAAATTCCTCCGGCCTTTTGTGCCTCTGCAATTACATGAAGAGTGAGTGTGGTTTTACCACTTGATTCTGGACCAAACACTTCAATTATCCTTCCACGAGGAAGTCCGCCCACACCGAGCGCAGCATCTAAGCCAATTGAGCCGGTTGAAATTGAATCAACATCAACCCTCCTTGCGTCACCCAACATCATTATTGAGTCTTCACCAAATTTTGTTTTAATCGCCCTTACTGCCTCATCAATTTTTTTGTTTGATGTAGACTTTTCCTCATTATTTTCAATTGATTTTTTAATAGGCCTGCTATCAATTTTAACTTTTACTGTATTTTCCTTTTTTATTTTCTTTATCATATTTGTGGTTGAGTGTTAGTTTCGGGGGTTGTTGATGCTTTTTGAACTGGCTTATCTCCTAAAACTATTATTTTTTCTTGTAATTTTTTTTCTCGGCCGAACCTATCCTTGCCCTTTAGGGTTAGTATAACGAGACCTGAAGAGGGGAGCAAACGCTCCCGAAACTCTCCGTCATCATTTATAAATATTTGCTTGTCATTTAGGGTGAGAAAAGATACGTTTTTTGCAGATCCAGTCACTTCAATAATTGGGCCATTAAGAGTCTCGCCGTCTGAGGGCGATAAAAAGGCTAACCTTGGTCCCATAATAAAGTTTCTTGATTGGAATAGAACGTAAAAAATAAGCACAAAAGCGAAAAAATAAATGACATATTTCTTATAAGGCCAGAAATCAAGAGTCATATTCCTTTTCTTCAGTCTTATCGCCATCCACGTCTTCTGGCTCGTCTACGGCCCCCTCTATATCCATAGGCTCATTCGAAACAATTTCATCAATTGCACCACCGGCACTTTCTAACACGTCTCTTGGTTTGGCCCCCGATCCAGGTCCAACAACACCCCTTTCTTCAAGCATATCTATTAAACGAGCGGCACGTGCATAACCAATTCCCAATTTTCTCTGAAGAAATGAAGTAGAGGCTTTTCCTGCGTGAATAATCGTTTCTCTAGCTTCTTCATATAGATCATCTTCGTCAGCGCCACCACTGTCGCTCATCAGGTCGGCAGAGAAGATATTTCCTTGTTTTTGTGTTTCGGTGAAATTAATTTCAGATAGAGATGGTTCATAGCTGTCTTTCAAGTATTTTGTAACTTTTTTTACTTCGTTCTCTGTTATATATGCAGATTGTATGCGTACTGGTTTGCCCATATCACCAGAAATATAAAGCATGTCTCCAGCGCCCAGTAGTTTTTCAGCGCCAGATGCGTCTAGAATTGTTCGAGAATCAATTTGAGATGCCACCTGCAATGCAATTCTTGCGGGAATGTTGGCTTTAATTAAACCAGTGATGACATTCACGCTTGGCCTTTGTGTAGATAGCATTAAGTGAATACCTACGGCACGAGACATTTGGGCAAGGCGTACAATTGCCGATTCCAGTTCTCTGGGATAGCTTTGCATTATGTCTGCCAATTCATCTATGACAATTACTATAAAAGGCATTGGGTCAACATTTACTCCTTCTGCATCTTTCTTTTTTCGCGCTTTTTCTATTGCTGGCTCTAAAATGTTTTTATGATACGAATCGATGTCACGAGCGGAATGCTCTTCCAGTAAAGTGTATCTTCGCTCCATCTCTCGGGCTG
This sequence comes from uncultured Candidatus Saccharibacteria bacterium, assembly GCA_964364225.1. Classification (GTDB taxonomy): domain Bacteria; phylum Patescibacteriota; class Minisyncoccia; order Phycocordibacterales; family Zambryskibacteraceae; genus 12-FULL-44-12b. The sequence continues at coordinate 41,711 of CAYIKP010000006.1, forward strand.
CCCATTTCAGAGCCAGTATGGCTTTTTTAGCATCTGTAATTACTGGGGTTAAAAGATGGGGGATAGAATTGTAAAGTGTAAGCTCAACTCTTTTTGGATCAATCATTATAAACTTGAGCATTTCTGGAGGGTTTTTATATAAGAGAGAAGTTATTAGAGCATGAATGGTTACTGATTTTCCAGAGCCAGTTGCGCCGGCAATGAGTAGGTGAGGCATTTTTCCGATATTTACAAAATGACATGTTCCAGAAATATCTTTTCCAAGGGCTACCAAAAGTGGTTTTTCTGCATTTAAAAACCTATCCTCTGAAAGGAGTGTCCCTAGTCCTATTGTCGTTTTTGCTGTATTTGGTACTTCAATACCAACAAGTGATTTACCGGGAATTGGCGCTTCAATACGAACTGGGTGGGCAGCGAGAGCAAGCTCCAAATTATTTTGAAGTCCAACAATTTTAGAAAGTTTTACACCCTCTGCCGGTTTTAATGCATATCTTGTTACAGATGGCCCGATTGAAACCTCATCCATTTCAACCGCAATACCAAAATTTTCTAATGTACGTTTAATTATATTGGCGTTTGCCTTCACATCACCAACTGCTGGCTTTCCACGATCTCGTTCTAGCAAAGAGAGTGGGGGAGGGATAAATTCTTTTGCAAAAAGATTTCTAGGTAATGAGGTAATAAACTCCGCTGCCTCTACGATTTTATTCTTTGGTTTTTCTTCTGCGCCTTCCTCTTCTTCATATTCCTCTTCTTCCTCCACACCCATTATAATTGTTGGCTCCTCTTCTTCCTCATCTAGCTCGCTTTTCTTTCTTCTAAAAATTGAAAACAATAACCCCGGACTTAGTGTTGTATCAAAAACAATTGAAAAAGAAATCAGTAGGAGAGCTAATAAAATAATAGCTGTTACATAAATATCAAAAATACTTATTAAGGGGTTTGCTATAAATACACCCGTAACGCCACCTGCGCCATGAGAAGACATTTGAATAAGTCCAAGAGAAGAAAGGAAAAAAACTACGGCACCAATTGTTTGTGGTAGCGCAATTCTTTTTGACTCACCCCTAAAAGCTGAAACACAGAATGCTATCAAAAGTAGGGGAATTATGTAATATCCAAAACCGAAAGCGTAAGAAAGACCTTTGTACACAAACTCTCCAGCGACTCCACCCTTATGCATTGCAGCGAGCACCAAAATTAGTGTGAAAAGAAGATAAAGGGTGCCCTTTACATAGTGCTTTGTTTCATCCTTTAGGTCGGTCCAGAAGTTTAATTTCCCAGCCAAATTAGAATCATCACTGTCATTATTTCGTTTAGTTTTTTTCCTTTTCACCATGTTCAGTACATTTTACTCCCTCGCCAATCAAAGAGAAAGGGAATTTAGTTAGATTTTGAGCTGTAAAATCGGTTTATTTGAATTAAATAAATTAAAATCTTTTTATTTATACAGTGCTAATTTTTTGTTTAGTTTTCTATTAAACAGTCAGGGCAGAATATAACGAAAATGGTTGTAAAGGGCGCCCCTTGCTTTTTATTGTGTCCGTTATATAATAAAGGACAAATACGAAAATGAACGAAAAAGACATAAAAGACAATATGTTGGAAAATAAAGGAAAAAACCTTAATTTACCGGCTAATTTGGCTGTTATCCACAAGCAAAGTCTCATAAAAAAAGCAGAAAAAATAAGTGCGGCCGTCTTTCTAGTTACTAACTTTTTGAACGATCAGGAGCCAATAAAATGGTCTATTAGAAAAGCAACACTTAAAACTATTTCAGCTATTACAAAGGCATTTTCAAACGATTTTTTAATAAAGAAAAACGCTTTAAATGAAGCAAGGGATTCTATTATTGAGATGTCCTCGTTAATAGAAGTTTCATCACTCTCTGGAATGGTCTCTAATATGAACGCTAGCGTTTTATTGAAAGAGCTGGGAGATATTTTGGGTGCAGTAGATAGGGAAGAGAATTCTGGGTACAAACCAAAGGGGTCTAAAATACCAAGAGACTTCTTTCTTATTGATGAGGATAACGGGCTATCCACAGGTGAAGATTTCAATGATTTTCAGAAACAAATTCCAGAAGAAATTTTGGTAAAAAATATAAAGGACAAAAATATAAACACGCATACCCACATTCAACTCTCGCAAAACAAATTAGTTCAAAAGGCTAAAGAATATGGTTCTGTCGCTATAAAGAGAAACAAGAGACAGAGTTTCATTATTCAGGTTCTTAAAAAGAAAAAAGACCTTACGATAAAAGACATTTCTGTAATATTTCATGATTGTAGTGAAAAGACAATTCAGAGGGAGCTGGCTTCACTTGTTAGCGAGGGGGTTGTTATCAAAGACGGGGAGAGACGTTGGACTAAATACAGTCTGGCCCTATCAGTATAAAAGTTGAGCTTTTTAGCCATATTTACTTTTATATAGCTGTATCTTTACTAAAAACCTCTTTTTTGTTAGTATTCATACCAAGCTTATCTTGGAGGCCAACGCGGATAGTAATCACTATCCACATAGGACATGTCCTTTCAAAATGAGCAGAGGGTTATAATTACCCTCAAGCCTATTTTTTGTCTCTAAAAAAGATAAAGAATGGTGCTTCATCTCAACTCTTTTCCAGTCGTCGAGTGCCTACCGAAAGGTTCGGGCGTGATTGGTGAAGAGAGTGGAGCATTAATAAGTTCGTTATTAACCCGTCCGTGCGCAAATTATTATTTCAAAGTCGCACTGGACGTCCAAAATTACAAAACAAACAAATGAGTAGAAAATTCGTTTTAGGTTTGGCAGTCTTGGCTTTAGCTTTCAGCGT
>CAYIKP010000007.1:0-43091 GCA_964364225.1 uncultured Candidatus Saccharibacteria bacterium
ATAACTATCAATATGCTAATGGTCTAGTGTCAGTTTTAAGCACCGGCAACGTCGGCATTGGGACGACAGCACCTGGATCGAAACTTTATGTCGCTGGAGGTTATGTGGGAACTGACAATTTATATGGCTATACCATAAAAGATGGCGCAGGTTCCTTGCGGTGGGTAGCACAAGGCAACAGCAACTTGCTTCAAATTGGCGATACCTCTGGTTGGTCCTCAGGAATAGCATTTTTCCCTGGGGCAACTGAAACAGTGAGAATTTTGGCAAACGGCAACGTCGGCATCGGGACGACGACGCCGGGGAGTATTTTGCAAACAAACAGCACGGTCGGTCCGCGTTTTGACGTTACCGGCACGGGCGACAACAATACTCTTGTTCTAAACCAAAGAAATGGTTATGCGGCCGGCGGGAGAAATATGATTCAGTTCGCGCAGGGCACTACCCCGGGTACCAATATGAGATTCGGATTCGATTATGATTCAACCAGTCTTCAATTCAGAAGCTCTGCCGACGCGGCATTGGTTTCAATATTAAACGGCGGCAACGTCGGCATCGGGACGACGAGCCCAAGCCAAAAACTACATCTGTATAACGCTGGAGCTAGCGCATATATTCAGGTAGAAAGAAGCACAGGTAGTTCTTATTTTGGTACCGACTCTGCTGGAACACTTATTGGGAACACAGCTGCTATTCCAATTTATTTTAATATTAACAACGCAGAAGCGATGAGAATATCAAGTACCGGCAACGTCGGCATCGGGACAACGAATCCGGGGGCGCTTCTCACAGTGAATGGTCTCGCCTCATCTTCAACACTCACAATTTCCGGCATTACTAACGGCGGAACGCAGTGTATGCAAGTTTCCAGTACTGGAGTCGTTACGGGGACTGGCTCGTCATGTGCGGGAAGCTCACTCACAGGACTTGCTCTTGCGAAAGGAAATTTCCTTGTGGGTAATGACGCAGGGCTTTCACAAGCAACTTCAACAATATTTATTTCTTCAACTGGAAGTGTTGGCATCGGGACGACTACACCAAACACTAAATTATCTGTAGTGAATTCTGCAGGCTCTACCTATGGCCTCACTATTGCTAATAGCGCAGACAATCTACAACTTTTGTTAGGTGATACAACTGGCGGTCTCATGAATATTCAAGGCAAAACCTTGAATACAGGCACTGCTTATAACATTGCTCTTCAAGCTGAAGGTGGAAGTGTTGGAATCGGGACTACCTCTCCATCAACAAAATTCTCAGTAGGTGGAGCAGCAGGAGATACCACAGGACACGGTTATTTCACAGGAGGTCTTGGTGTTGGAGCAGTAAACACTACAGCAGGAACATTGGTTACAACAGGCAATGCAACAATAGGTGGAACAATTTATGGATTATTGCCATTTAACTATTTAACAACCCCAACAACAGCGCCATCCATAAATATGTCTACATATTCAACGGTCTTAAACTGGACAACTGGCTCTGCCTCAAATGATTTATTCCGCCTTACAACAGACGCATCGGCAAACGGAACGGGAAGTTTATTGTTTGTTCAATCTGGCTCCGGATCGACCGTAAAACCATTTCGTGTGTTGGCTGGTTCCACGGAAGCAATTGCAGTAGATACGGCAGGAAATGTTGGTATTGGGACGACATCTCCTTCCGCTAAGCTCTCTATTGGTGGTGTCGCCGGAGACACAAATGGACATGTATATCTCACGGGTGGTTTGGGTGTGGGCTTGGTGAATACAACATCAGGTAGCCTAGTTACATCAGGGACATTGAGAACTGGCAGTGACGCAACAATTAACGGTTCAGTAAATGGTACATCCTTAACTGTTAATCATCTCGGTAGCACCTTGGGTACAGGAATATATGCTAATCACACTGGTACTGGGTTTTCTATTCTTGTAAACAGATCATCTACTTCTGATGGTGGCGGTTTTGGTTTTCAAACGGGTGGTTCAGACCGCTGGCTCTTTGGACTTCGCTCTAACAGCCCAGCAAATGACGATTTCCACTTTTACAACTATGCTCTTGCAAATGATGCAGTGATTATAAAAAATACAACCGGTTATGTTGGGATTGGCTCAACAACTCCGGGTACCACCCTTGTTGTTCAAGGCACAACAACAGGAAGGGGATTTGTACCAGATAGCAATCTCGCTTATGGTTTGGGTAGCACAGGACAAAGGTTTAAAGATGTTTGGGTTGGTACTGCAAACATTGGTACATCCACTTGGTCGATTTCTACAAATCCAACAGATGGAAGACTTACATTTAACAACGCAGGAGATTCAGCTGGCACAGAAAGAGTAACTCTAGCAACAAACGGAAGAGTTGGTATAGGTGTTACCTCCCCAACAACACAACTTGACGTTGCTGGAGGAGCAAAGTTTTCTCTTTCAACTATCGGTACTAGTCCAATATTGGCTTCATATTCAGCGACAGCACCCGTTTCTTTTGGAAGTCAGAGCCAATTAACAAGCGTTCAGCTCATGGCTTCATCTATTGTAAGGTTGGATGCTTCTCATGTTGCGGCGGCTTACATATCTAATGACGCTACTAATGACTTTCCGTATGTAGTAGTGGGCACTTATGTGGGCAATACCATAGTTTGGGGTGCCCCTGTTAATTTAAATATTAGTAGCCCAGGCGGTGGTCAAGCCCTGCAAGGTAGTATAAGTATTGCCGCCCTAGACTCAACCCATGTTGTAGTTGCGTTTTCTGAGACAGGCGTGGCCGCTGTTGTTACAAACGTTTGTTCTATCTCCGGCGCAACACTTACCTGTGGCGCAAACAACAGTCCAGGATCTTCAACTAGCGCAGCCACTACTGCCAAAGTCTCAGTAGCAGCCTTAGACTCAACACATTTTGTGGCTACTTGGATAAATGCATCTAGCCAATTAGCAATGAGAGTGGGTGTTACAAACGGAGGCACAACCATCTCTTCGTACGGAACATCAGTTCTTGAAGAAGCAGCAAGCGTAACCAGAACAATTGCTTATCCATATACCAAAGCATTAAGTTCTACAAAATTTGTAACTGCCTACTCTTCAACAACAGGAACAACTAAATACGGCCAGGCAATAATTGGAGATATATCTGGCGGCACCACAATTGCAACTGGTACAAGAGTGGCGTTTAATCTAGGCCAAACAGACAACATTTCTATGGATACCATAGGAACCTCAGGATTTATTATTTCCTACAAAGACTGGGGCAATGGATCGTATGGCTCTGTTGTTGCTGGAACCTATTCTGGAAACGCTATTACTTTTGGAAACGAGTATTTCTTCAACACTACCGCCATAACCGATAACAGCATAGCTGCTCTCGATTCTACAAACTTCGTGATTTCTTATTACGATAGTTCAGTAGTAAACTCCAAAACAGTTTCAGGTAGTCTAAGTGGAACAACGCCAACATTTGGAACTCCAGTGGTGCTTTCAACAACATCCACCACTGACCACGAAGCAACAGTTGGCCTTACTTCAACCACATTCCTTACTGTCTACGCACTAATCACTGCGAGTGGGCAGAGCAAGATAGGAACAATACCAAGTAACTCAACTACGTATACTTCGAATAATAATGCTGCCACAACACAATTGGTCGGTGCCCAATTAATGGCTTCATCTATTGTAAGGTTGGATGCTTCTCATGTTGCGGCGGCTTACATATCTAATGACGCTACTAATGACTTTCCGTATGTAGTAGTGGGCACTTATGTGGGCAATACCATAGTTTGGGGTGCCCCTGTTAATTTAAATATTAGTAGCCCAGGCGGTGGTCAAGCCCTGCAAGGTAGTATAAGTATTGCCGCCCTAGACTCAACCCATGTTGTAGTTGCGTTTTCTGAGACAGGCGTGGCCGCTGTTGTTACAAACGTTTGTTCTATCTCCGGCGCAACACTTACCTGTGGCGCAAACAACAGTCCAGGATCTTCAACTAGCGCAGCCACTACTGCCAAAGTCTCAGTAGCAGCCTTAGACTCAACACATTTTGTGGCTACTTGGATAAATGCATCTAGCCAATTAGCAATGAGAGTGGGTGTTACAAACGGAGGCACAACCATCTCTTCGTACGGAACATCAGTTCTTGAAGAAGCAGCAAGCGTAACCAGAACAATTGCTTATCCATATACCAAAGCATTAAGTTCTACAAAATTTGTAACTGCCTACTCTTCAACAACAGGAACAACTAAATACGGCCAGGCAATAATTGGAGATATATCTGGCGGCACCACAATTGCAACTGGTACAAGAGTGGCGTTTAATCTAGGCCAAACAGACAACATTTCTATGGATACCATAGGAACCTCAGGATTTATTATTTCCTACAAAGACTGGGGCAATGGATCGTATGGCTCTGTTGTTGCTGGAACCTATTCTGGAAACGCTATTACTTTTGGAAACGAGTATTTCTTCAACACTACCGCCATAACCGATAACAGCATAGCTGCTCTCGATTCTACAAACTTCGTGATTTCTTATTACGATAGTTCAGTAGTAAACTCCAAAACAGTTTCAGGTAGTCTAAGTGGAACAACGCCAACATTTGGAACTCCAGTGGTGCTTTCAACAACATCCACCACTGACCACGAAGCAACAGTTGGCCTTACTTCAACCACATTCCTTACTGTCTACGCACTAATCACTGCGAGTGGGCAGAGCAAAATTAGTACTTTTTCTTCCGATTCTACTCTTGATAAATTTTTCTTAGTCACAAATGACCCAAATACAGGAATGACGGGGGGAGGGCCAGCAGGCATAACCATAGTTGGCACATCGAGCTCCGTTTCTAGGTTTTTTGTTGGGGTAGGAACAACCACTCCTACATATCCATTACATGTGTCCATGAATACTGATGGCGTTGTTGCTGGATTTACTGACAATAGTGGCACTTGTACTATTAATCCAACCGCGACCGCACTCTCTTGTTCATCCGATGAAAGATTAAAAACAAACATAAACACTATTGCAAGCTCTACGGACACAATTCGCAAACTCCGCGGGGTAACATTTAATTGGAGAAATGATTTTTCATCAACAACGAGGACCGGTTTTATTGCTCAAGAGGTTCAAATGATTGCTCCAGAGCTTGTGGCTGTAGGGCCAGAGGGGTATTTGTCTGTGAACTATCAAGGTTTTGCTCCATATTTGGTGAATGCGTGGAATGCTTTGGATGTGCGTGTTGCATCTCTTGAATCTATTGCAACATCAACACTCTCTGCAACATCAACCCCGATGCTTGCTGTAACATCAACCGGTTTGGGAATTGGGACTTTGGAGCCAAATTTTGCATTGCATGCAAAATTTGGCTCTGACGGTATTGCCGTATTTGAAAACGAAAATGGAATTTGCGAAATAAATCCAAATACTGGCTCGTTTGGCTGTGCACCATCATCTAGTGTTGTAGTGGCTACTTCAACAATTGGAACAAGTTCTGCAAGCTCTAGTGAAATTCTCCGCAAGCTTCATGGAGTGAATCTCACGCTTATGCACGCCTCAACAACCATAAATCAATTTGGTTTCTTGGCAGACGACGTTGAACTTATTGCTCCAGAATTGGTGAGCTATGTTGGAGGAGTTAAGCTAGTGCGTACGACAGACATGATTCCTCTTCTTGTAAATTCTGTAAATGACCTTGCTCTAAAAATTGAAACACTGGATGAACGCATAGCAAAACTTGAAAATATTGCTTCAACAACTTCAGCTACCCCAACGACTTTTGCTTCGCAAAACTCGCAGGGGCAAGCAACCTCAAGCGACGTACAAATTATAGTGAGTGCTGTGTTAAGCGCCTTCCATGATATGGGCACGACGATTGGCAATCAGATGGCGAGATTTACAAGCGTATTTGCAGACCAAATCGTAATTGGCTCCACGGAAAAACCAGCCGGCATAACACTTTATGATGTAGCAACAAGGCAACCTTATTGTATGAGAATTCAAAATGGCGGACAGATTACCACACCGGGCGCATGTTCCGATGTGCTCTTTGTTTCAACCCTCGGCCAAAGCCCTACGGGCGAAGCAACGCCAACTGATGGGGGAACCACGGAATCAACTGCAACTTCAACCACAACTCCAACTACGGCTGACTCTGGCACAACCGATTCAACAGCGACTTCAACAACTACACCAACCACCGTAGATTCCGGAACAACCGATTCAACAGCAACATCTACCTCAACTCCAACTACCGCAGATTCTGGCACAACAGAACCAACCGCCACATCTACCTCGACTCCAACTGCAGATTCAGGGGCGACTGACCCAACAGCTTCAACTGCACCTGAACCAACCGCCGACTCAGGAGCAACACCTCCTTCAGCAGATGCCGGTATTACTGAGCCCACAGGATAATTTTTTAATTTTCTATTAAATCTTATAACCCACCCGATTATTATTTCTCCCCAGTATTATTTACTATTTATTTTTATCTAAACCTCTTTTCCATCCACATCATATTATTACCAATCGCGTATAATATGATGTAAGAAAAGATGAAAGTTTCATTAGAAAGGCAAGTTAAATTAGGAAATATAAAAAAGGGAATATTATTGGGCCTTGCAATGGGTGCCGTTGTTTCTGTTGGAGTAATAGCACCAAACGCTTTAAAAATTTTTAAACCATTAATAAAGAAACACAGATCTGGAAAGTATAATTTTTGGCGTTCACTTAAAAAACTTGAAAAAGATGGTTTTGTTGAGATGGATGTAAAAGGAAACTATTTTGTTACGGATAAAGGTTCAATTTCTCTAAATAGTATTTCTCCTGAGTTGATTAAAAAACAAATAAGATGGGATAAAAAATGGAGAGTGATAATTTTTGATATACCAAAAGGAAGAGAAAAAACTAGACAAAGACTCAGAAACACAATACAAGCTTATGGTTTTATTATGTTACAAAAAAGTGTATGGATTTATCCTTATCCGTGTGAGGATTTGATAACTTTACTAAAAGGGGAGCTACGCTTAGGAAAACAACTCTTGTATATGGTGGTGGATGCGTTAGAGGGGGACAAGCAAATAAAGGATCATTTTAGACTTTAATTGTTACTGCATCATAATAAACGCGATTGGTAAGATTTTGATGCAAGGCAGTAAAGTTTAGCGATACATATAATGATATAAGTGAATCAAAAACTCCGCCTTTTGGGCGGAGTTTTTGATTATGTTGTTCGAGCTCATAAGCCGAATTCTGTTTCTAAACAATTATTTATCTAGCCCTTCAATTACTCTCAGGGTCAAGCGACTCAAATGTACGATTGCTCGTACAAGTACGGTCTTGCACTCAAGTAAGGATTTAGCCGTTTCACTTTCCGTATTACTACGGAACTCATCCATTTTTTCAAATGGAGCTTTCAGCCTTTCGTTTGAAAGCGTCTCTGCTCGCACCTCGCACCTCGCGGTGGACGGGTGTTACCCGCTACCATTCCGAATTAAATCGGTAAGTGTTCGGACTTTCCTCCCCGTGAGATAGCTAAATACTATTTTTTATACGCTGTTTAATATATCTTTTGCCCCAAGCAGTTTTTAAGTAAATTTCACGATGCAGTGAATCACTTTTAGATCCACTTGCTTCGTAGTAAACAAGTTTCCACGGACCTCTATTTTTTGTTGCGGTAGACCCATTATTTTGATGATCAGAAAATCTTTTTTTGAGGTCAGATGTTGAACCGATATAAAACTGCTTGGGGCCCTTGAGAACATAAACGTAATACATAATATTCAATTATCTCACGGGGCAATTGCTCGACTCGAACAACTATTATTATAGCACTTTTGACTTAAAAATCAATATAGCAAAAACAGCGATTTTATGTTGAAAAATAAGGGTTTTATCAACAGGCATGGCCTTTATTTTGGGGGTATAATATACAGATTAAAAGTTAGTAAAAAAGTCAAAAATATGGATAGTTTTAACGTTTCTGTTCAGAGAGATGCTCAGCCATCAAGCGCTTCAAAATTCGCTTCTTTGGTGATGAGTGCTTTAGTTGTTCTTTTGCCAGTTTTCTTTATTCCTTCGCTAGCCGTTTCTGTTCCAGTAGCAAAAATAATACTTCTAACAGTAGGAGTGTTAGCTGCGCTCGCTGCAGTGATACTTTCTACTATTCAAAACGGAGAAATTAAAATTCCTTGGAATTTAATGACCGCATCGGTTGTTGCGTTGCCATTAGCATTTTTGATTTCAGCATTATTTTCTTCAAACCCAGCTAATTCTTTGTGGGGTTATGGATTTGAAAATAGTACTTTTGGTTTCGTATTGCTCGCATCTTTAGGTGCACTGCTTTCGGCGAGAATATTTACGGATAAAAATAGATTAAGCACCACGCTTTGGGGAGTTATTATTGCGTCTCTAGTTTTAGGGGTATTCCATGTCCTAAGATTTTTTGTGGGCGCAGGAAAACTTTCTCTAAAGGTTTTTGCAGATAACTTCTCCAATGCTTTGGGTGGGTGGAACGAACTCGCTTTGTGGTTTGGATTAGCGGGGTTGCTTACCATGGTATTTCTAGAACTTTCTCCTTCGACAGGCTCAGGACAAGTAAAGGGATTAAAGAAAATTATTGCTTATGCCACACTCGCACTGTCTTTAGTTGTGATGATTGTAATAAACTTTAGTACAGCTTGGTACTTGGTTGGGGTTTTTGCTCTAGTGTTTTTGGTTTATGAACTATCAAGGCAAAACGTTGCCCCAGACGGTAGTGTAAAAAGAAGAGTCGCTTGGCACGCCTTGATAATAATGGCCATAGCCTTGATTTGTATTTTGGGAAATACGGCAATTTCTACAAACATTTCTCAAAAATTAAACCTCGGAACTGTTGAAGTGAGACCATCTTGGACTGCAACTTGGGATGTGTTGCGTTCTTCTTTGGCAGATAGACCATTAATTGGTTCTGGTGCAAACAATTTTACGTCTAGTTGGTTGATACATAAGCCAGCAGGTATTAATGACACCATCTTTTGGAATACAGATTTTTCATCAGGTATTGGTCTTATTCCTACATTCGCAATTACAACTGGGGTGTTGGGCATTATCGCTTGGCTCTTCTTCTTGGGCATGACGATTCTTTCTAGTGTTAAGTTGCTATTTAGAGAGGGTGTTGAATCAGAGGACAAAGTTCTAACGGTTGCTTCTGTATTTGGAGCTTTGTTTTTATGGGCAGCGACAGTCTTCTATGTACCATCTAGTGCTATCTTTGCATCAGCCTTTCTATTTACGGGTTTTGTAATGGCGTCGCTGTATAGAAGTGGATTGTTAAAGACTAGAGCTTTCTCATTATTCTCTGTTCCTCGGGCAAGTTTTATTTCGGTCCTTGTGCTTATTGCGGTCTTGATAGGCGTTGTTTCTTTAGGATTCTTGTTTGTTGAAAGAGCTATTGCTCAAATTTATTTTGGCAAAGCACTTGTTTCAGCAAATCAATCACAAAGTATTGATATGGCGGAGAATTATCTAAACAGAGCCGTTGCTTTGTATCCATTCGATACCTTCTATAGATCTCTCGCCACAGTTTCTATGACAAAGTTATCAACTTTGTTGCAGGATCAGAATGCGTCTCCTGAGGCAGTTCGTGCTGGATTCCAAACACTTCTTTCAAACGCTATTCAAAATGCACAACTGGCTACTCAGAAAGACGGGAATAATTACCAGAACTGGTTAGCTTTAGCGCAGATTTATGGATCAGTTGTGCCAAAACCTTTCCAGATACAAGATGCTTATGAATCTGCAAGGGGTGCTTACACAAAGGCAAAGGAATTAAACCCATATAGCCCATCAATATTGTTGGCAATGGCTCGCTTAGAATCAGACAATGAGTCATTGGATAAAGCAGGAGTTTTGGCAGAAGAAGCTGCAAAAATGAAAACAAATTATGCTGATGCACACTTCTTCCTCTCACAAATTGCAGTTCAGCAGGGCAATATCTCACGTGCTATTGAAAAAACAGAAACAACAATAATATTGAGTCCATCAAACGCTGGATTATATTTCCAATTAGGAGTTTTGTATTTCAACGTTCCTAATTATGGAAACGCTTCTCAGGCTCTTGGAAAAGCGGTAGAGATGGTTCCAGATTATGCTAATGCTAGATATTTCCTAGGCCTTTCATTGGCAAGAATTGGAGATAAAGCAGGAGCAACACAACAGTTTGAAGCGATTCTCAAAACCAATCCAAACAACAAAGAAATTATGAAAGTTCTTGAGAACCTAAAGGCAGGCAAAGATCCTCTTTCGGGTATTGCTGGCGCACCTCAAACAAGAAATACGCTTCCGGTTTCGGAGCAGTAAAAGATCGCTCGGGTTTGTTATTTAAGAACCCAACTACCGCTCATAAATTCTAAAATTATAGTCGCTTCATTTAACGGAAAATTCAAAACTTCCAGAAAAAACACTCCAGCATACTGGAGTGTTTTTTCTGTGTTCGAATAGTTGAATTTTCCTATTACGCTCCTTAATTTTAAAATTTCTTCACGAGGGTTCTTAAATAACAAACCCTCGCTCTAAAGTTTATAAATTTTTGTAAGTTTGAAAAAACTTGAGGTCTCGCTCTAAATATTAATTTGGCGAAACTATTAGCTCGCTTTAAATACTTAAAACCCAACCCCCACTCTGAAGAGTGATTCTAAAAAACGGCTCAACAAAGCAATGACACAGAGCTCTGTGTGCGGTAGAATGGCCAAATGGAGCGTATAGTGGCCACTCTTAAAAAACCAGTATCAAGCGTAGGGGAGGCAGCATTTCTTTTAGGCTCTTTTACCTTTATTTCGCAGATATTAGGCCTATTAAGGGATCGTCTTTTGGCGAGCACTTTCGGGGCGGGAAGGGAACTTGATGTTTATTATGTGGCCTTCAGATTTCCGGATCTTATTTTTGTTACCGTTGCATCTTTGGTTGCAATGTCCGTTCTTATTCCATATTTATCTAAGGCAAAAAAACAAGGTAAGGAATTTTTTGACACACTTATTTCAGACATATTTTTATGTTTTTCATTTGTTATTGTTTTGGTGTGTTTATTGGCCTTTTTTCTGATACCTATCTTAATTAAGAAAACTTTCTCCGGTTTTTCTCCCGATGATATAAATCAAGCAATACTTTTGTCTCGTATTATTCTTTTGTCTCCAATCTTTCTTGGCTTCTCAAATCTTTTAGGTAGTGTTGCCCAATCATATGGCCGGTTTTTTGCATATGCTGTAGCTCCAGCACTTTATAATTTGGGAATAATTTTGGGTCTTCTGATTTTAGCGCCTAAGTTTGGAATCGTTGGTGTTGCCGTGGGCGTTGCCTTTGGCGCGATTCTTCATTTCTTAATTCAAGTTTTTTCTTTGAGAGGGGTTGTCTCTTTTAGGGAATTGTTGAAATTTAGAGAAAAATTATTTGTGGCTTTCGGACGAATAAAGAAAATTGTTTTAGTTTCAATTCCAAGAACTATTGCCCTTTCTGCAAACAACTTGGCCCTTTTAGGTATTTTAATGATAGGTTCATTTCTTGGAGCTGGCGCCATATCTTCTTTTACTTTCAGTAATAATTTACAATCGGTTGCTATATCAATAATTGGAGTATCGTTTGCAATGGCAGTCTTTCCTGTTCTTTCAGATTTATTTAGAGCTGGAGAAACAGAGAAATTTAAAAATACTTTTGTAAGTACCGCTAGAAAAATAATATTTTTTACTGTTCCTACAGCATGCTTTCTTGTGGTTTTTCGCGCACACATTGTGAGACTTGTTTTAGGATCGGGTGCATTTAGCTGGGAAGACACTAGGCTTGTTGCCGCGGCGCTCGCAATTTTTGCCCTCTCGCTTTCTTTCCAATCCCTTTACCACCTTTTTATTCGTGCGCTTTATGCAATGGGAGACAACAAAAAAACATTCTTTTCTTCAATAGGGGGTGCTATTTCAATGGTGGTTGTTGCATTTCTCTGGTACAAATGGAGCGTTATTAACCCTGGGTTGCAGGGTTTTGTTGATGCCCTTTTTAAAGTCTCTGATATTTCTGGAACTCTAATGCTTGCTATGCCCATAGGTTTTGTATTTGGTGTTGTAGTTGAGTGTGTTATTTTATGGGTTTTTGTTGAGCAAAAAATTCATTTTACAAAAGAAGTAATAAAACCCATCTTTCATTCACTAGGCGCTGGAATAATTGGGGCCGCATCGAGCTATGCAGTACTTCAATACACAGGAGCATTTTTTGCACTGAACAAATTTGTTGGTCTTTTGATGCACGCATTTGTTGGCGGGGTAGTGGGACTTTCTGTAATGATTGCTACACTTATCCTTTTGGAAAATGAGGATGCGAAAGTGTTCTTACAGAGCTTCACAAGGAA
Source organism: uncultured Candidatus Saccharibacteria bacterium (assembly GCA_964364225.1). Taxonomy (GTDB): domain Bacteria; phylum Patescibacteriota; class Minisyncoccia; order Phycocordibacterales; family Zambryskibacteraceae; genus 12-FULL-44-12b. The sequence goes on from CAYIKP010000007.1 coordinate 12,328, forward strand.
ATTCTCTGGCGTCAAACCAATTGCGGCTGATACCGACGTACTCTCGTGATATTAGTTTAGGTTTTTCAGTTTATTTTTTGTTTTCAAATTTTGGAGCGAGGGTATTCGTTTCAAATGCATTGGTGGCCTTACGACGCTCGCATTTTAAACGAATGCTCGAGCGACTTTTACTCACTTCTCATCATTTTTAGGAATACATCTTGAGGAATGTTTACTTTTCCGCGAGCCTGCATTTTCTTTTTACCTTTCTTTTGTTTTTCGCGAAGCTTCATTTTTCTAGTGATGTCGCCACCATACATATGTTGTGTCACATCCTTTCTCATTGCTGAAAGTGTACGCGAAGAAATAATTCGCCCCAGACCTTTTGCTTGAATTTTAGTAATAATCATTTGACGAGGCATTGATGTGTAAAGTTTTTCTACCGCACTCTCGGCTTCGGTTTCTAAAAGTCTACGAGACACTATACGAGAAAAGGCAGGTATTACTTCTTCTCCGATTAAAATTTCCATTTTTACAACGTCGGCCTCTTTCATCCCTTCTATCTCATAAGAGATTGATGCATATCCAGAAGATGCACTCTTTAATTTATCAAAAAAACTACGCATAAGTTCCCTCAAAGGTATTTTTACAGTTAAGGATGTACGGGCATCTCCAAATGTTTCAGCATGCTCCGTTTGTCCTTCGTGTTCGTATAGGAGTTGCATTATTTGCCCTAAATAAGCAATTGGGGTAATAATAATGACGTTCACCCAAGGTTCAAAAACATTTTTTATAACGCCGTCATCGGGGAAAAAGGGGGCCGAGTAAATCATTTCTTTTTTACCGTTTTTGTACTCAATCTCATATGTAATTGATGGAAGGGTGACTACAAGCTCTAGATTAAATTCTCTACGCAAGCGCTCCGTAATAATCTCTAGGTGAAGCATTCCAAGAAAGCCACACCTGAATCCACGACCCAGTGTGCCAGAAGATTCTTCTTCAAAAGTAAAAGATGAATCAGAGAGTTTTAGTTTTCCTAGTGCTTGTTTTAGTGGAACAAAATCATCTTGTGATTCTGGGTAAATTGAAGCCCAAACAACCGGCCTTGGGTCCATATATCCCGGAAGTGGTGGATTTGTGTCGTTTATAAGCGCGATTGTGTCTCCGACCTTTGCTATGCCGGGCTCTTTAATTCCTGTAACGATATACCCAATTTCACCTGCAGATAGGCTTTCAGTTTCAATTTCTGTTGGTGAGAAAATACCAACCTCAAGTGCCTTAAAAGTTCCCCCTGCAACTTTAAATTTTAAATCAGAGAGCCTTTTGATTGAGCCATCCATTACCCTTACGAAAACAATTACGCCTGTATGATTTGAATATTTAAAATCAAAAACCAGAGCATTAAAATTTTTATGATTGTCATTTAAATTTTTTGGTGGAGGAATTTTTTCAATAACTTTTTGCAATAGCCCATTAACACCAGCGCCTGTTTTTCCACTAGTTTGCAAAATGTCTTCTCTTTCACACCCAATCAAAGTCATAATTTCTTGAGCAACATCTTCTACGCGAGAAAGCGGGGAGTCAACTTTAGAGAGCACGGGTATGATGGTTAATCCAGATTCGCGAGCCATACCAAGAGTGGTTAGTGTTTGGGCTTGTACGCCCTGAGTAGAATCTACCAAAAGAATAGAGCCCTCTACGGCCTTTAGGGCACGTGAGACTTCATAAGAAAAGTCGATATGACCGGGAGTATCAATAAGATTTAGAATAAAATCTTCACCTTTATGCTTATATTTCATCCTAACCGGCTGCATTTTTATAGTAATTCCTCGCTCTCGCTCTAGTTCCATTGAATCCAAAACCTGATTCATCATTTTCCTTTTTTCTACCGTATTGGTAATTTCGAGCATTCTATCGGCAAGAGTGCTTTTGCCGTGGTCTATATGGGCTATTATGGAAAAGTTTCTTATATTCATCCCGTAGTGAAAAATGGCATTGCTCTATACGAGCAGATTGCCACTATTTATTATTATTTCTTTTATATTTCGACCTATCATTTTTGTATTATTACCCATTAGTTGCTCGGATGCCATTTTCTACCACAGGATTCATATTTATATCAAGGTGAAATATCTTAATATGGAGTTATATAATTAGCCAAATATAGGCATGTAAAGAAGTACCATTGAAATGATTATAAGTACACAAAGCACCACCCAAATCATTCCTACGGCCTTTTGTGTTTTCTTATGGAAAAGCATATCTGTTAGAATGCTATCGTACCAATATGGCCCCCAATTTGCAAAGACAGTTTAATTGGAAAAATTTTACTCAATCAAAAATTGCCTTTTTTGTCGCAATAGTTGTTTTGGTTCTTTTAGGCAGGGGGGCAATACTGACATTTATTAAAGAAAGGGAAGTTAGGCTTATAGCAAGTGGTGCACAAAATAAATTAGAAGGTTTAAAAAATAGACAAGAAGATCTTTCGGAAAAAATAAATTTTTTGAATACAGATGAGGGCAAAGAAATGGAATTGCGTTCCGTTTATAATGCAGCTCGTCCTGGAGAGTCTGCGGTCCTTATTGTTGATAGCAAAAATACCACCTCAACGCCAAAACTTCAAAAAACTTGGTGGCAGAAGTTTTTAGGTTTTTTTAATTAGAAAATTCAAAGCAGATTGAATTTTATATCTAGTGCCCCCAGCAGGAATCGAACCTACATCTATACCTTAGGACGGGACTGTTCTATACATTTAACTATGAGGGCTTTCTATACCTCTATGCCTAAGAGGTTGGCGAGTATTTGTTTGTTGTAACCAATAACCATTTGGTCATCAACAAATATTACAGGCACACCCATTTGGCCACTTTTTTCTATCATTTCCTGTCGCCTTACGGGATCAATGGCCACGTCTATTGATTCAAAGGAGACATTATTGGCTGTGAAAAATTCTTTAGCCATGTTGCAGTAAGTGCAGTTTGGAGTGGAATAAATGGTTACTTTGTTACTTGAAGACATATTTTTTCCGTTTTTTATGATTAAGTTGAAACACTATATCATAAGTCCAATTTTCAAACAAAATCAGATGTTCTCCATTATGTCATTCATAACTCCTATGTATCGGATTACCGATACATCTTCGTCGTTCGCGTCTCATAAGGCCGCTTCGCTATACAACTTCGTTATGTAAATAATATAAGAATAAATTCTTATATTATTTACATTCCTAGTTGGGAGCTAAAGCTCCCCTTTGCGAGACTACTCACTCCTCGCTGTGCGGAATGGGAGAATCGAACTCCCGCCCGATGCTTGGGAAGCACCAGTTCTACCACTAAACTAATTCCGCATGTTATATCGCAGGACCTTAATACTATATAATATACAAGCACATTTAAATGACTGATTTAAGCGATCAAAAAATCCAAAGGATTCTTGAATTAAGTGAATCTAATAACAATATTTTACGCTCTATTAAAAGAGCTATTTGGTGGGGCAGGGTTATACACACTATTTATTGGGTAGTTATACTTGGAGCTTCAGTTGGGGCTTTTTGGTACCTTAAGCCATATATAAATCAACTTGGGGAAGTGTATGGGGGATTGAAAAATGGCGTCAGTTCTGTTAATAATCTTAATACGGAGGGGATTAGTACCCTTCTAAAAAATTTAGGAAAATAATGCTGGGATAGCTCAGTTGGTAGAGCATTCCCCTGAAGAGGGAAGGGTCGCCGGTTCGACCCCGGCTCCCAGCACCAATATTTTATGGAAAAGTTAAGATACCCCTTGACTTTCATAATTTAACATGTCATCTTTACTATCAGTCAAATAGTACATTTCCAAACCAAAAACTTGAAAAGGAGGTGCAGAAATGTATCGCAGAACCCCGCTTGGGCTTTTCGGAGTTCTGGGCATTTGGATCACGGCAGGGCTTGCTCTGCCTTTTGTCAACGTCCTGAATATGTTTACGCCGGCACAGCTTATGGTGTTTCGTGGATTTTTGACCGCTGCCATGGCGCTCATCGGACTTCGTGGACACATTGGACGCGTGGACAAGTACACGTATCTCATTGCCCTGACCTTGCCATTTGCCACACTTGGATTGTTTGAGGGAATTCGGCACTGGGGTGCGGGACCGACAATCATCATCATTACCGCGACTCCTCTAGTAAATCTCGTGATTGGTACTTTCTTGGGTCGACGAATTTCACCAGCATCCATTGTTGGACTCGTGTTGGTACTTGGTGGCGTAGTTATGGCGCGATGGGGCGGACACTTTCAGTGGGCAGGATTCGCATGGACGCTGTTCGGAACAATCATGAACGCTATCCTCTACGAATTTTTCGCTCGCGCAAAAGCGACACCGCTCCAGAAGTGTTTCTACGCCTGTATGGGTATGGGAACACTCGGTCTCGTTTTAAGTGCTGGGGCGTCGTGGTCCGCCATCGCGGAGCTGAAACTAATCTTGTTCGTTCTCGGATTCGCATTTGTTGGAGGGTTTCTCTACTGGATTGCGAACCTGATAGCGTTTGAGAATTTACCCACGACAGAGGCGAGTGTTCTTGTCCAAGGAGAGACACCCGCAGTTATCATCGGCGCAAGCGTTTTACTCGGCGAACATCTCACACTTGTTCAGTGGATTGGCGTAGGAATTGCGCTCTATGGAGCATGGTATCTCTTGCGCTGGCTTGCCAAGGAAGAAGTACAAGAAAAATTGGTGACGTAGTCACCAAAAAAGGTCTCGGAGCCTTAGCTCTGAGACCTTTTTGTTTTTATCCGCGCACCTTTAATTTTGCCTGTTTGTTTTTATCTATTTTAGGAAGACGAATTGTGAGAAGTCCGTGTTTCTCGGATGCCTCCGCTTCTTCTACTTCTACTTCTTTTGGTAAGACAATTGCACGAGAAAATGAACCCCAATAAAGTTCTCTATGAAAATAATCTTCATCTGACACAGTTCTCTCAGATTCCCTTTCTCCTCTAATTGTTACCATGTCTCTCGTAATTGAGATATCTAGATCTTCTGGGCGTACTCCAGCAACCATTGTTCTTATAACAATCTCCGATGGGGTCTCAAACATATCAATAGTAAGTTCTGCGTCTGCTTGTTCGTTTTCTATGAAGTTTGGTTTTTCCTCGCTATTACCCTTCATCAAATCTCTACCTCTTATTATTTTTTCGCGACCAGTAACAGGAAGCATTATCTCGTCTTCTTCGAGACGCACTGCTCCGGTTAATCTTTCAAAAAAAGAACGTTTTTGGTTTGGCATATTTATACTTTATCAACTGCGTATACACGCTTTACTTTTTCAAAAACAAGCATCAGAGCTATAACGAGCACCCAAACAAATCCGAACGCAATAAGCGTTGTCGTATCTGTATCATTCATTATAGAGATATTAAAAAAAGCATGCAACGCAACAGCACCAATAACTCCGAGTATTACAACAAAACGTCTAGTGAATTTGGCCTTATAGAAGCTTAGGGCTATTGATACACCAATAAGGGCAGAAGATATGGTGTGTAGCAGACTGGCTCCAACAAAGCGCATATTGCCGGTAATAAGACTCTCAACAATATTTCCATTTGTTATTGGACTTAATAGAAAAAGTGCATTTTCTGCTGCTGCAAATCCCAAGGCTACTGTCATCATATATATAAGAGCATCAATTGGCTCATCCTCTTCTCCGGATCGCCAGGCGACCAATATCATTGCTCCAAACTTAAGCACCTCTTCTATAATTGCCCACAAAATAAATGTGTTTGTTAAGTCACTCGGATTGTTTACGGCTCTTTCTAAAGGGATTGCCAAGGGTACCGCTATCATTCCAGCAATGAAGGTAAGGATAAGAATTGAGCGAGGTTCCGGGTGGAGCCTGTCTTCACGAAGCCAAAACATGAGCCATATGACCGCTGGCATAATTCCACCGATAAGCACCCAAAAAATTGTTGAAGCTTGAAGTAGCATTTTTACCAATTGGAAACAATAAGTTTGTTTTTTCTATTTGGAATCATCGACCAGATTTCTTCGGTTACAAAAGGCATAAATGGGTGAAGCATTGTAAGTGAACTTTCCAATACAGAACCTAGTGTGTATTTTGCAGACAATTTCTCTTTTTCATTTAGAGATGCAAGATGTTTTTTTGAGTTTTCAACATACTTATCTGCAAACTCATGCCACAAGAAATTGTATATCTTCTCTGAAGCTAAATGAAGGCGCATGTTTTCAAAATCGTCCGTTATGTCTTTCTTTAGGATATTTAGCTGTTCTAAAAATTCAGAATCCTCATTTGTTAAATCAGCTTTTCCCTCAAAGGATCCATTTGTAAACACAAAACGAGAAATATTCCATAATTTGTTCGCAAAGTGTTTTTGAGCTTTAAATTTTTCAGGATCAAAACGCACATCGGTCCCCGGGGCATTACCAAATATTAAGGCCATTCTGGTCGCATCTGCGCCATAGGTTTCAATTAATTCTAGTGGATCAATTCCATTATTCAAAGATTTGGACATTTTTCTGTTTTCTTTGTCTCTCACAATGCCGTGAAGGTAGACTTGTCTAAATGGTATTTCTCCAAGGAAATATCCGCTAGCCAGAATCATTCTTGCTACCCAGAAAAATAAAATATCGTGACCGGTTTCGAGAACACTTGTTGGATGAAATGTTTTTAGGTCATCTGTGTCGTTGGGCCAGCCCAAAGTAGAAAAAGTCCAAAGGCTTGAAGAGAACCATGTGTCTAGGGTGTCTTCATCTTGTTTCCATCCAAAACCAAAAGGTTTTTTTAATCCACAATGCATTTTTTCACCCTTATACCAGACGGGTATTCTGTGTCCAAACCATATTTGGCGAGAGATACACCAATCTCTAAGATTATCTATCCAATGAAAGTACGTCTTATCAAAATATTCAGGAAGCAATGAAATTTCACCACTAGAAATTGCCTTTCGCATCAACTCTTTTAGAGTAGTGGTGCTTCCAGATTCAATGCCAGGGATTTTAGAGTGTTTAATGACAAATTCTTTATTTACTGCGATGAACCACTGATTTAGTATTTGTGGCTCAATCGTGCCACCAGTTCTTTCTGCGGTTGCGATGTTGTGTTCATATTGCTCTTCTTTTAGCACTAAACCCTTCGCACTCATTTTAGTGATTATTTTTTCTCTAGCATCACTAATTTTCATTCCGCTAAATTCTCCAGCAATATCCAAAAGTTTTCCTTTGAGATCTATGATCTGCTCCTTGTCCAAATTATGTCTTTCTGCTATTTCAAAGTCTTCAACGCTATGCCAAGGCGTTATTGTCATGACTCCAGTACCAAACTCCCTATCAATGACACTATCCTTTATGACAGTTGCAGTAATTGGACCATTAATCCACTCCAGTTCTATCTTTTGGCCACTTGAATATTCAGAGTATCTTTCGTCATCAGGATGCATTACAACATATTTATCTCCAAATTTTGTCTCGGGGCGCGCTGTCGCTATGGTGAAGGGGCCGTACTTTAAATAGTAGAGTGTGGTTTTTTCTGTTTTATATACGAGTTCGTCATCAGAGATTGTTGTTTGACCTTTCGGATCCCAATTTACTATCCTGTGTCCACGGTAAATAAGTCCATCATCAAACATTTTCTTAAATGCAGTGCCTACCGCCAGATTTCTTTTAGGATCTAGTGTGTAGGCTTCGCGCGACCAATCTAAAGACGCACCAAGTTTTTCAATTTGAGAAACAATAGTTTTATGACTTTCTTCAGTAAATTTATCAATTCGTTTTATTAACTCTTCTCTGCCCAAGTCATACCTAGATTTACTTTCTTTTTTATAAATATCTTTTTCAACTCTTGCTTGAGTGGCGATAGCCGCAGAATCAGTACCGGGAAGCCAAAGAGTATTATCTCCTTTCATTCGGTGATAACGAATAAGCGCATCTTGCACAGCAATACCCAGAGCGTGCCCCATATGTAAATTTCCAGTCACATTGGGTGGAGGAAGTATTATGGAAAATGGTTTTCCTTTGCCGCTAGGGGCAAAGTTATTACTTTTAGTCCATGAAGAGTAGATTCTTTTCTCTGTTTCGGTTGGGTTATAGGGAGAAAGAAACTTGGAAGGGATATCCACAGGCAGGTTTTTTGAGGAGGTTTTCTCCATATCCATTATTATAACGCTTTTTATAAAGGACATATTATTAGGTATGATTAATTCAGGATTTGAATGGTGGCTTAAAATCGTGCATAAAAGACATAAATACCGAAAGAATTAGCAAATTATGATTTGTTAATAATAAAGTGGTAAAAGGGCTTATGACACAAAGATTTTTTGAATTTTCCGAGAACTTTCTTTAAAGACCTTAATATATAAAGGACAAAATACTAAAAAAGACCTGTATCTTGCGTTGGTTGACCATTTCACATATAGATTGTTGAATGTTGACTTATGCAATAAAAGAAGTAGGGTAATCGTCTAAGTGATTATGAGAATTCTCGATTTACTAAAAAATCCCTATTTAAAGCCATTTCTCATTGCGTGGTTTTTTCTATTTTTACTGCCATTTGGTGGCATTGTTCACGCGGATGGAATACCCACAATTAACGTTTTAGCTAACGGCACTGCAAACTCCCTATTTGTTTCCCAAAGTGATTCGTTTTCAATTTCTTGGACTAGCTCAAATGTTTTAACTTGTGAGCTGTCTGTAAACGGCACATCTGCCGGGGGAGTAAATTCTATAGGACAAACCGCAACAATTGATCAAACTCATCCATATTTTCCCCAACTAAATCAACCGACGAACTTCACTGTAACTTGTACAGATGGTACAAATTCTGTTTTTCAATCTGTAGTTGTTTCCTTAACCCCACCAGCGCCAGTAACACCAGCACTTAGTGCACCGATTCTAAGCGCACAAACAAGTCTTCAATGCGGAGGGAGAATTGATTTAACCTGGAACGCAGTAGCAAATGCAACCTCATATTCACTTAGCCGTGATGGTTCTTTAATTACTCAGTCTGCAAGCACAACTTTCTCTGATAACGGTATTGCTGTAAATTCTAGTCACATTTACACAGTAGTGGCGACAAACTCCTCTACATCTTCTCCAAATTCATTGAACGCTTCTGCTTTTGCATCGGACCTTTGCCCAGTGGGTCCAGTTGCCCAAACAACATTTAATTTAGATCCATTAGACTATCCAACTGTTTTAGTTTCAAACTTTACCCAATTCCCATTTTCAATTTCTAACTGGGGAACAACAGCAACAGCGCAGGCTGGAGATATAGTTGCGGTTGGTATTTATTATCACAACTCTGGACTCGTGAATGCTATAAATACAAAAACCTCAATCTCGATTCCTTTGGGGGTATCTCAAAGTCAATTTACTGCTTCTGGTGGGGTTTCAGCAGATAACGCTTCAGCAGTTTCTGGCTCAGCAACAATTTCTATATCAAGTAATCGATCACTCTCATTTGTATCAGGTTCTGCAAGATGGTATCCAAACCAAATACAGGATCCAGCTCAAGGCATAGCATTGCCTGATTATGCTTTAAATAATTTAGGAACAATTGCACCCGGATTTCCTTCGCAGGGAATAGTGGTAGCGCATTTCCAAGTTTCGAACAATACAGCAACAAGTAGTGTTGATGTAACTGCAAACAACTTACAGGGACCAGTAACAATAACCCCTTCAGGGCAATTTACCCTTGAATGGACTACCTCTAATGTAATTTCATGTTCTATTTCTTCAACAGACGGTGCTGTAGTGGCCACAGGAATTACTCTTGTTGGAAATACCGCAAGTATTTCTTCCGGACACCCATATTTCCCAGCAACAGGGACATCAAGAACATTTAATGTAGATTGTTTGACAGCGACGGGACAGGTGAATGATAGTGTTACAGTCTCTGTTCAACAAAGCCCTCCCGGCATACCAGCTACACCTACGGGTGTACAAGTAGTTACTGGGCCGATTTGTGGAGGACAAGTTTCTATTTCATGGACTGCGGTTTCAGGTGCCACAAGCTATAAAATTTTAAGAGATGGTGGACAAATTGGAATTGTTGCTTCCCCAACAACCAGTTACGTTGATACAGTTAATGTGGATTCTGTACATTCTTATTCCATCATCGCTTCAAATTCTTTTGGTGATTCTGTAGCATCAAATACAGTGAATGGCACTGGTTCATCAGCATGTCCTAGCGGACCAGTTGGCAGCACCACATTAAGTGGGGCAATGGGCGGAGCTTGTGGAGGAGAAATAGTTCTTTCATGGACAACAGTTGTTAGTGCAACTAACTACAAGGTGTTTCGTATCTTTGGTGGGGTTACCACTCAGATAGCGACCACAACAAATTTGTCCTTTACGGATACGGGGCTTACTCCAAGCACTATGTATCAGTATTATGTGGTAGTGAATGCAGGAGGAATTGACTCATCTCCATCAAATGTAATAAGTCCACTGTCTTCTGCACAATGTCCGGTTCCACCACCAGCACCGGTGCTTAATGGAGCTACTGGAGCAACGTGTGGAGGACAAATTGTCCTTAACTGGAATAATGTTTCAACCGCAACCTCCTATAATATTTTTAGAGGAGGATCCTTGATAGCGACCACAACAAATTTGTCCTTTACGGATACGGGGCTTACTTCAAGCACAGCATTTTCTTACACAATTCAGGCTGTGAATAGCTTTGGAACATCAGTAAATTCAAATACTGTTTCTCCTACATCATCAGCAACTTGCGGAGGCGGAGGTGGTGGTGCAACTGCACCAACAATTACTTTAGTTGCTCTCCCAAATCCAATTTTTGTTGGTGCAACAACTACACTTACCTGGACATCAACAAACTCAACAATTTGCAATGCGATTGGTGGATGGACAATTGCAACAACAACATCTGGTTTACAAATTGTGAGTCCCGCAACAACGACGTCTTTTGTACTCACATGTGCTGGTGCAGGGGGTTCAGTGAGTGCAACTACAACAGTTGTGGTATTGCCAACAGGAACGCCAGTAGCACCAGCAAATCTTGTAGCGAATACAAGTGCAACTTGCGGAGGACAAATTGATCTAACGTGGAGCGCATCAGTAGGGGCAAGTTTTTATAACATTCTTCGCGCAGGCACAATAATCGCAACCACAACAAATTTGTCCTTTACGGATACTGGATTAACGTTTGGTCAATCTTATTCATACACAGTACAAGCGGTGAATTCTTTTGGTACTTCAGCTAATTCAAATACAGCTTCTGCAAGTGCTTCAGCACAATGTGGTGGGGGAAGTGGTGGTGGTGGCGGATCAACGTCTAGTGGAGGAGGGGGTCGCAGTTCTGGAGGATCTATGCCGATATACACAGGTGGTCAGTGTAGTTTCTTAAAGGACTATTTGAGAATTACTTTCCAAAATAATCCAGTTGAAATGATAAAACTTCAACTTTTTTTGAAAATAATTGAGGGAGAAATTGGTTTGGAAGTAAATGGATTTTTTGATCAAGCTACATTTGATGCAGTTTCTCGTTTTCAAGTAAAACACCAAGGAGATATCTTGACCCCTTGGGGATACGCACAAGGCGAGGCAACTGGTTATGTCTACATACTTACTCAAAAGAAAATAAATGAAATTGTATGTAATAAACTTCTCTATCTTTCTTCCGGACAGCTTGCTGAAATAGATGCATTTAACGCATTCTTAACATCATTGAACGAACAAGGAATAACTTTGCCATCTATATCAAATACTCCAACTACTGAAGTAAGTACGTCTTCTGCTACAACTACAGGATTAGTGTCAGGAATTGTTTCAAAAATAACAGATAATGAAAATGTTAAAGCTTTGGCTGCGGTTGTTTTTGCCAGCCCTCATGGATTAAGAGACACCCTTAAGGCTATGTTCATTTTCCTTTTGGTACTTGTGGCAGCTTATGTTGCAGCTGAGGAATCCTTAAAAAGATTTTTAAAAACCGACGATAAGAATATAGAGCGCCTACGTAGATTGATTGTGATTTTTAGTTTCTTGGTAGCTTCTATAGTTGTGGCATCTATCCTTAAATATTTTGTGATTGTATTGCCAACGATAATCCTTCTTATAGGATTGATGTTGTTTGCTTCTTGGATAATTTTTAAACAAAGAGAAGCTAAAAGTTTTAGAGTAATTTCTGAAAGTATAATTATTACCCCTCCTCCTGCTAAGCAGGCCTAATTATAAAGAAAGCCTACCAGAGGCCTTTAAGTAGGTAGAAACATCCCTCCCTTTATCTCCAAGAAGTGAGCGGATATAGCAAACAATTCCGATCATAATTGCGTTGTCTGTTGAAAGCTCTTTGGTTGGGAATAGCACTGGCACGCCCAATTCTTCTCCAAGGTTTTGCATTCTTTTACGAAGTTCTGTATTGCTTGCAACACCTCCTGCGACTACAATGTTTTTTGTTTCTGGAAAAGCCTTGATTGCCTTTCGTGTTTTAGTAATAAGTACGTCAATAATGGAATCTTCTGCTTCACGAGCCGCATCTAGCTTTTCTTCTTCAGATAAAGTTCCATGTTTTTGAATTGTATATAAAACGCTTGTTTTCAATCCAGAAAAAGAAAAATCAAAATCAGGGGTGTTAATCATTGGGCGGGGAAATGAGAATACTTTTGGCACATTTTTTTCACGAGCTTGTTGCGCCAGCTTTGATATTTCAGGCCCTCCCGGATAAGGCATTCCTAAAATACGAGCGATTTTATCAAATGCTTCACCAGATGCATCGTCTCTAGTTTCTCCGAGCAAAGTATATTTTCCAGCGGTGTCCGATTTTATTAATTGAGTGTGTCCGCCAGATACCAAAAGTGCAATTAAAGGGACTTCTAATTTTTGACCTTCTGCTATGACAGAAAAAATATGACCCTCCATATGATTTATTCCATATAAAGGAATGTCCCATATGCGAGATAGTGCCTCTGCGCATTGAATACCCACCCAAAGCGCAGGTTCTAGGCCTGGGCCCACTGTGACAGCAATAGCATCTATTTCTGGCCTTTCATGAGTTGAGAGAAAATCAATAAGAGCTTCTGTGGTTTCTGGTTCTCTTTCTAGAATTTTTCTAATTAGTTCAATTTCCTCTTGTGTTAAAATGGTCGCAATCGCACTCATTTTAACACTTTTGTTTTTTTCAGATTTTTCGAGAGCAGAAATAAGGAGGGGAGTAAAGTTTTTTGCGTGTTCTCTTTTTGCTAAATTTGGATATACTCCGCCAAATTTTCTATGAGTTTCCACCTGACTATATAAAGCGTGCCCTAAAACTTTTATATTTGGTGCAGAGATATCACCACTGCATTCTAGAACTGCAATTGATGTTTCATCGCACGAAGTTTCAATAGCGAGGATTTTCATTAGTTATATCAACGTGATAGTTGCAATCAATCCAGAAATAATATGCCACACGCTGTGGCTGTGTGTTACTGACCAGCGGTTTAAAAATTTAAAATAATTTGGGCCAAGAAAAATAATAAAACCAATTGTTACAAGTACTGTAAAAACAATAACCATAAAATCATTCGGGCCATTACTGAAGAATCTTATGGTAAATAGAACCACAACGGATAAACCGCATACGTAATCAAGGATGCCCGCAATAAATTCTGATATTGGTACATTATTGCGTAGAAAAAACCACTGAATATCCACCTCGTCTTGAAATGAGTGATAAATCACTGAGACAATTAGGGTAATCATTAGTAATGTAGCTCCAAACAAATAACCATTAATTATCGCAATACTTACAGGTAAAAGAAAAATAAGATTACTCCAAATTTGTGGTTTTGACCAAAACGTAATTACTGCTTTCATCTGTGACCCTACAGAGAATCGAACTCTGATTCCAGCCTTGAAAAGGCTGTGTCCTAACCGTTAGACGATAGGGCCCCTACAAAGCAAGAATATACCATTTTTAGGCTAAAATGCTAGGATAATTGGGCTTTTGATGGAGAGGTGGCTGAGTGGTTGAAGGCACCGGTTTCGAAAACCGGCATAGGGGAAACCTTATCGAGAGTTCAAATCTCTCCCTCTCCGCACGCAATATTTAAATACATAATTTTTTGTATTTCAATATTGCGAGGACGAGATTTGAAAGACGGACTGAGCGAAGCGAAGGAGTCCGGGCAGGAGCCACACAATATTTTTGCGAGAATACCAAAAATATTGATGTGAGCTGACGCCAAATCTCTCCCTCTCCGCAGGTATAATTATTTTATGAAAAATACCACACATATTTTTTTGGTAAAAAAGTCAGGAGATAAAATTGTGGAAATTTGTCTTGCGATGAAAAAGAGGGGTTTTGGTGTGGGAAGGTGGAATGCGGTTGGCGGTAAAGTTATGGAAGGGGAATCTATTGAAGAAGGTGCGTTACGCGAAGCGCAAGAAGAAATTGGAGTGTTGGCAAAGAATATTTCAAAGGTAGCCGAACATTCATTTAATTTTCCGCATAAGCCCGACTGGAACCAAACAGTTCACACTTTCGTTTCAATTGAATGGGAAGGAGAGCCAACAGAAAGCGAAGAAATGAATCCAAAATGGTTTGCCGTTTCAGACATTCCATATTCTGAAATGTGGCCAGATGATATATTTTGGTTGCCGCACATAATTGAAGGAAAACTTTTAAAAACAAAATTTGTATTTGGAGAAAATGATTTACTTTTGGAAAAACAGGTAGATATAGTTGATTTGTTATAATTAAATAAATGCGCGGTTAGCTCAGTTGGTAGAGCGCTTCATTGACGTTGAAGATGTCACAGGTTCGAATCCTGTATCGCGCACAAGCAAACTGCTTTACAATAAAAAAATAAGTAATGTTTAAAGTGTAAAGCCGTCTTATATATTAGAACTAGATTGCCTATAATAGTAAGCATCTGGCAATGCTCTTTAAGTATTGCAAGCACCTAAAAAGTGTGATACAATACTGGTAGAAGTTATTTTCAAGCGTTTCAACTCACAAGCCCCATAAGGAGGGCTCAACATGTTCCGCAAGCTGTTGTTTTTCATCGCTATCATGCTACCTGCGCCTTCTTTGGCGCAGGTAGACACGGTGGCAGAGCGTGGGAGAGCCTTCATTCACAAGGAGCTCCCCAAGGATGCTCTCATCAAGGCATTGGCCGACAATGATCGGTCTGTGCTTCGAGCGACTCCCAAGCAGTTTATGGAGGCCGTCTGGCTCGGTTCAGGGATGTCGTTCAAGTCTACGAATGATTTCGTGGCTTGGCTCGCATCCCTTGAAGTCGTCCCATGTGGAAACAAGAATGTCTCCATGGGGCGCATCATGGAGCCGTCTGGCAAGCTTTCCATGAACTATCTGCGAGTTTACCGGAAGGGCGAAATGTGTCTCCGAGATAACAACTCGGGGCTCATGATTCTTTCGCTTTTGTGCGGAAATCCAGTCAACAACTCGATGCAGATGTTGGCGGATAGGCGCACTACGAGTGATACCACAGAAAAAGCGAAAGCTCAGGTGGTAAGGGTTGGTCCAGACTCCGTAAAGGTCTATGGCCGAGTGGAGCTTTTCCTAGGGGACACAGCCCTTCGAAATGCGATTTTGCGGGCATCATTGTCTGAAAAGATAAAGGTTCCCGAGATCCCCAAGCCAAGTGTAAAGAAGAGCAACAAGGGCTGGTGGATTGCCGGTGGCATTGTTGTCACAGCTCTTGCTGGTTGGGCCATTTGGGACAACAATCACGAGCGAGATATCAACGTATGCGTTTACTGCGGAGAAACCGCCACCCAAGGGCCGAAACTTGGTCCGAATGGGTTGCGAAGTCCGTAGGGAATGCTAAACAAAGTGCGCGACTCGATATGAGTCGCGCACTTTTACTTTTATCTATATTTTATTTCCACCAGCTCGCAAATACATATAAATATCATCTAGCGCTTTAACTGCATATCCAGCAGCAATATTATTTTGGTGATGCAAAACATCAGTATTATCTCCAGCAGACCAAACTCCTTTCAATGAGGTTTTTTGTGTGCGATGGTCAATTCTAATTTGTTTATATTCATTCATTTCAACCAGCCCTTCTAATAGTTTAGTGTTTGGAATCAATCCAATTTCAACAAAAATTCCTTCTGTTGGTACTTCGGTAATTTCATTTGTTTTAACATCTTTATAAACAAGAGAGCTTACAAACCCGCCTCGCGTCGACGAGCCGTCGCGAGTCGAGGCGGGCTTATCGCCCTTAACTTCTACTGGCTCTGCATTTAATATCACCTTGAAATTTGGGTTTTTTGAAACCGACTCTACTGTCATTTCATCTGCCTTCAATCTATCACTGCGCTGTATGAGGGTAACAGAGGGACAATAAGCAAGTAATTGTGCGGAGGTTTCAAAGCCCGCATTTCCTCCACCAATCACAACAACATTTTTTCCTGAAAATAGGGGACCATCACAAGATGCGCAATATACGATTCCTTTATTTTCAAATAGAGACGCACCGGGGATTTCTAATTTTCTTCTGGTTGAGCCAGTTGTAAAAAGAATTGTTTTTGAATTAAATTTTTGTTCTCCAACACTTATTTCAAATCCTTCGTCGCTTCGCTCCTCAGGCCGTTCGGTTCTGAGAGCCTCAGTCTCGATGAGACCTATGGCCCGTTTTATTGAATCAGCTCTTTTGCCGATTTTTAAATCGACATATTCTCCCGCATATTCGCGCAAATGTTTTTCTAAAGATTCGCCAAAAGCACTACCAGAAATATGGGGCGTGCCTATCCAGTTCTGAATATCTGTTGAATCATAGCTTTGTCCACCAAATGATTCAGTTATAAAGACTGTCTTTAGTTTTTTTCGTGCCGCATAAACTGCAGCAGATACTCCTGCGGGGCCCCCGCCTATAATTGCTAGTTCATACATAAGTAAAAGAAGAATAACAAATAATGCCTCAAAACAAAAACTACCTGCCGATTGGCAGGTAGTTTTTGTTTTTACTTTAGACGAGAGCGTCTTAAAAATGAAGGCACAGCACCCCAATCATCATCCTCTTCTTCATCCTTAGCAGGAGTTGGTTCAGGTTTCTTTATTTCCTTTTTCTCTTCTTTTACTGGCTCTGTTTTTTTCTCTTCTTTTGGTTTTATGATTTCCACTCCTCCAAATATTTTTCCTTTTTCTTCAGTTCCAAATAAGCCCTTCTTCACTACGCCTTCTGGAAAGCCCGAAGCTATGACGGTGATCTTAATTTCGTTTTTCTTTAGTTTTTCATCGCGAACAGTTCCAAAAATAATTTTTGCGTTTGGATCAACTGATTCTGTGATAACTTTTGCAGCCTCCTGAATTTCAAACATAGTTAAATCATCGCCACCTGAAATTGAGAATAACACTCCTTTTGCTCCTGCAATTGAAACTTCAAGAAGAGGAGAGTTGATGGCAAGTCTTGCAGCTTCCACTGCTCTTCCTTCACCATTTGCTTGGCCAATGCCCATTAATGCTGGGCCTGCGTCTTGCAAGATTGCCTTGATGTCTGCGAAGTCAATGTTAATTATTCCAGGAGTTGTGATGAGGTCGGAGATTCCTTCTACTGCTTGTTTCAAAATGTTGTCACACATTGCGAATGCACCTTTTGCAGTTGTATCTTTTCCAACAGTTGAAAGAAGTCTGTCGTTTGGAATTACGATTAATGCATCTACTGCCTCACGAAGCTCTTCTAAACCAGCTTCTGCAATTCTCATTCTTTGAATTCCTTCAAATGAAAATGGTTTTGTAACAATTCCAACAGTTAGGCACCCTCCCTCACGAGCGATTTTAGAAATTAGGGGAGCTGCACCCGTTCCTGTACCACCGCCCATACCACAAGCAATGAAAACCATGTCTGCACCCTTTATTGACTCTTGAACTTCTTCTTTGGTTTCATCTACTGCCTTTTTTCCAAGCTCTGGATCCATTCCAGTGCCTAAGCCACGAGTGAGATTTTTACCAATGTGGATTTTCTTTTTTGCTAACGAGTTATGAAGATCTTGTGCGTCTGTGTTTACAGCAATAAAATCAACCCCCTTAACTTTGGAGTTAACCATGTGGTTCAAAGTATTTTTTCCTGAACCTCCAACACCAATGACCTTTATGCGTGCAAACGATTCTACTTCTGGCTTAATCTGTGGCATATTATTAATTTGTATTTTATGGCTTTAAATAAGGCTAAATTTAGCAGTTGTCGTTTTAGTATTTTTCTATTTTCCGACAATTGTGCGCCTATACTACTCGCCAGAAACCAGCTTGCAATATCTTGATATAAAGACTGTTATGTGCTTTAATAGATTACAGAAGTACCAACTTAAACCGAGACAACAGGAGCTCGAACTTGATTAAGAGAGTCTTGCTGGTTCGTCATGGTCACTACATGGGTGAAAATTTGAGCGAGCTTGGGAAGGGGCAAGTTCAAATGCTTGCTCGAGCGTTGGACTGGAAGCTTGAACAACACAGGGGAAAGATTTCAATAATCTCTTCGCCAACTGTACGAGCCAAGGAGACGGCAGAGATCATTGAACGAGCCCTTGAAACAAATCGTTTGGAATTTCGTGAAGAAATTTCAGACTCTTATGGAAGTCTTGCAATCAGTAAGAACTCCCAGAAGATATATCAGGAACTACTTGATGATATGGGAGACACTGAAATCGTTATTATCGTTACTCATCTTCCTTTTGTCGAAGAGTTTGCACGACTTTTTACCAAAGAGTTTGGTCGTCTTGATGTTAAACTGGATATTAGTTATGCATCAGCGACTATGTGTTATCGTGAACAGAAATTCATCCGATTGTTCCACTCTGGTCAGTAAGTGCCTATTAAATCCGCACCCAAGCTTTGGGTGCGGATTTCTTTTGTATTTATAATTTTTCAAATTAGTACTTTAAGCGAGGGTTTGGTTTCGAAAAGCATTGGTGGCCTTGCGACGCTCGCTTTTTGAAACCAAACCCGAGCGATTCTTATGGCATGAATTTGGAAAACCAACTCTTTGCAACCTTTTGTATTCCACTAGATTTTTTAAACATTCCAGAAAGAGAAACTATTGATGTAGGCATATTATTTTCTAATTCAAGTCCAACAAAACAAAGCCCATATGCGACTGCCCAAGTAGAATCGCGAAGAGTTTTTTCACGATTTCCAATTTCAATATGCGCTATGCGAGAGGGAAGACGAAGGGCGGCTTTTCCAAAATCTTCAATGGTGGCAATTCCGGCTCCTCCTCCTGTGATAATAATTCCTGCGGGCAAAAGCTGAGAACGCCCTATCTTTTTTAAATGTGCTTCTATTAAATCAAATATGTCAGAAAGACGGGAAGAAATAATGTCATCCAATTTTTTCTTTGGATAATCGGCATTTAAAAGGCCTCCGCGCTTTAGCATCTCTGCTTCTTCAAGTGGTATTTTCATTCCGAGAGCAATGTCGTGAGTAATGTTTGTAGATCCTATAGGGAAAACTTCCAGAGAAATAGGAATGCTGTTTTCAAAGACAGAAATAGAAACTGTTTCAGAACCTATGTTTGCCAAAACACAGCCTGCGATTTTTTGAGATTTGGTTAGTGTTACAAAACTTGCCGCAATTGGCGCTGCGTAAACATCTAAAATTTCTATTCCTGCTTCAGCAAGAGCATCAACTAAATCTCTTACATGGCTTTCAAGGCAAGTTATGAAGAGCGCTTTTACAGAAAGCTCACCGCCCTGCATGCCCAAAGCCTTTCCAAAGACTGGTTTTTTATCTACCAAATATTCAATTGGAATTCCAGAAATTATTTTTCTGTTTTGTAGTTCTCCTTTTGGAATCATTTCTTCTGCAGACTGCAAAACATCTTCTAAGTCGTCCTCAAAAATTTCGTTGTCTTGGCGAGCAATTGGGATAGTGCCTTTAGAAATTATCCCCGATAAGCCAATACCCCCGATTGAAACAAAAGCAGAATTAATTTTTACACCCGATTGTCTTTCGGCGGCCTCTTTTGCAAGGCGCACAGTGCGAGCTACCTCTGGAATATTTACCACATAGCCATGGCGAAGGCCCTTAGATTCCACACAACCTGTACCCAAAATAACAGGGGCTTGTTGCCCCTTTTCGGCCACGACGATTTTTACCTGAAATGTTCCTACGTCAATTCCTACTGATATTTTTCTTGCCATTGGTTTGTAAATGCAACTTTAAGTGGTTGGGCAGATCTATTTTGAACATTTTCAAAAAGCGCCTTTCCTGTGCATCCATTCTATCGCTATGTGAGTGTCCTTTCAAATGAAGAAGTGCGTGGATAAACATATAAGTAGCACAGTTTTTTGCAGATAGACCAAATTTTGGTGCATCTTTTTTTATACTTTTTGAATTTAAGAAAATCTCTCCAGAATTTTTTGAAAGAGGAAAAGAAAGAACATTAGTAGGCTTATTTTTACCTCTATATTTTTTGTTTAATTGTCTCGATAGTTTGTCGTTAGCAAAAACGACAGATAACTCATAATTTTTTGGAAGTATTGCGGAGGCAATACGAGTGAAATTTTTCTTATCTTCTACCACGCTTCTTTTCAATAACTTTACCCATTTTTAGTTGAGCTAGAATATTTTCTTTTCTTGAAATGCGCTTTAGAGTTTTCTTTCTTTTTACATTTTCAGAGCGATTTCTTTCGGAATATCTCTTCGAGCGAACACGAGAAAGCACGCCAGAGCCCTGTACTCTTTTTGTGAATCGGCGCAAAGCAGAAAGGTTGTTTTCGCTTGCTCCTCGGCTTATTTCTACATTAACTGCCATAGACACGAAACTTTAGCACACTAATCTTATAGCTTCAAGTTATTACGCTCAACTACTAGATTTTGCCTCTTTTGAGCACTTTTTTGATGTAGTTTGTGGCTTCGGCTATAGGTACACATTCTTGAGCGCGGGTTTCGTTGTCCCTAATAACTACGCATTTTTCTAGTGCCTCTTTGTGGCCCATAATTATGAGAAATGGGATTTTTTCTTCTGGAGCCAACTGGGAAACGAGTTTGTCTCGTGAAATATGAAAAACCACCGGAATACCTGCCCCCCTTAATTTTTCAACCAATGGTAAAGATAAAAGTTTTGCGGAATAGCCAAGTTGAACAAAATGAAACTTTGGTTCTGGAAGTTTTTTTCGTGTAGCTTTAGCGGTACCGCTTGAAACCATTACAGAAAGAAAAGGAGTCTCTCTTTTTGCTCCCATTTTTTTGGTTAATGGAGAAAGGCGCATGCCTCGAGCGAGCGTTTCTCCTTTTTCACTCCTTATTTCAAAGATAATATGATTTGCACACGAACGAGGTGCCACAAGAGATGGGTCCAAGGTGTATGGAATATCCATCACTTCTATATATTCAATTACTTCTTTCAGGTGGGTTCTTGCATTTTGAGAAAGGGATGCGATGGTGGTGGGGAATCGGTCTGCGAAAGGCGAGTCGGCATATTTTTTATCTGTTAAAAGTTGGAGAGGGTTTTCTTTAACAACTTTTTTTATTTCTAGAGGCATTAAGGGGGTATTTTTTCTAATGAATGTTGCTACAGCTCTGTCAAAGTCACCCATTGATTCCCTGTCTCCAATTGAGCTGAGGGCGATGGTCAGATTTTCATGACCTATTTCATTTAATAGAGATACTACCGTTCTTATAGCAAGTGCTTCTCCAGCGGAACCCGAAATTCCCATTATTCTCAAAGAGACAAGAGACTTCTTTTTTTCAAAAGATGAATGAGAAACCAAGGAAAGAGGGTGAGGAAGAGCGCTCCAGTTTTCGCTTATATATTTTTTTACAAAAGCCACATCTTCGTCCAAGAAGAGCATAGGTTCTTTTTCTTCACCTAATAATTCTTTCGCGTATTCTCTCTCTTGGCGTCCTGGAAGGAAGGATTCAACTGGTATGAAGCCAAAATATGCTGCAACTTCATCAACCTTTAAAGAAAATGGCCGCGTTAAAAGTCCGCTTTTTTCTTTAGGTAGTTTTTCTGGTTCTTTTGGCTGGAATCTCATTTTGTGAATGTTGAAAGAGAACCTGGAAATAGACGAATTTTGTCTACCGGGAAAAGGGCCACAAAAGGCTTACCCATTATATTTTTTCTAGGCACCGAGCCCCAAAGCCTAGAATCTGCGGAGGCACCACGATTGTCTCCCATTACAAAATATTCATTATCGCCCAAAGTAAAATTCATAGAATCGGTTTTTTTGAAGACTACATATTTTTCTTCCAAATTAAACCCCTCTGGGTTTTCTTTATTTTTTATCGTTACTCCACCAGGTGTTATTAAAACAGTTTCATTAGGAAGCCCAATTACTCTTTTTATAAAAAACTCTTTTGGATTGAGTGGAAAACGAAAAACTATAACATCACCTCTTTCTGGATCGCCCAAACGGAAGCTTAGCTGGTCAACAATTAGATATTCACTTGATTTAAATGTTGGATCCATTGAAGAACCATCTACTAAATATGGTTGTGCTATAAAAATCCTAAAGGGAATAACCACAAAAACTATTATTGCTGCGAAAGATAGGAGGTCTTTTATGAAGGATTTTTGATACCAGTTTTGCTTATTTTCAGGGGGCTTTTGAGGAGTATTTTCTTCCATGTTCGCGCCATTGTACCCTTTGCTATTCGGAAGGACAAGTAATCACAAAAATTGTTGTCTGAAAAGCGAGCGACAAAAGGTCACCAATGCTTTTCAAACAACAATTTTTGTTTTAAGACCTCAAAACTAGCAACAAAAAACCAAAAGTTATAGACTTATATATATGTGGTACATAATTGGTTTAGGAAATCCAGATGAAGAATATAAAGGAACAAGGCACAATATCGGTCGCGATGTTGTGAGTGCTTTAGCTAAAAAGTTTGATTTAGATTTTAAGGAAGATCCAAAAGCAAAAACGCATTTTACAAAAGGATCAATTGGAAAAACACAGAGCATGCTTTTACTGCCTGATGTTGCAATGAATAACAACGGGCTTGTTGCTCGCGCGTATGTTAAAAGTAAAAAAGATGCAAAAAATCTGATTGTTATTAGAGATGATATTGATATGGGATTAGGAAAAATAAAGATCACCTTTAACAGGGGCTCTGGCGGGCATAGGGGGGTTGAATCAACTGTAAAGCAAATAAAAACCAATGAATTTTTTCAACTCAAGGTTGGAATTTTACCCCTTACACCATCAGGAAAACTAAAAAAACCAATAGGAGATAAAAAGGTCATAGATTTTATTTTGGGCACATGGAAACCAAACGAAGAAAAGGTTATTAAAAAAGAAATCAAAAGAGCTGGTGAAGCCATTGAGACATTGATTAATGAAGGGTTTCCTAAAGCTTCGACCTTGTTTAATGGGTAATCGCTCGGGTTTGGTTTCGAAAAGCGAGCGTCAAAAGGTCACCAATGCTTTTCGAAACCAAACCCTCGCTCTAAGTATTAATTTTCTAAAACTAGTAACTTGTTCTAGGACTTAAAACGAGGCATAAATATTTTGAAAGGTCACGAGATTATCTTGAAATCAGGATTAGCGTAATAGAAAAACATCAGCTGTTTGAGCTGATGTAATACGGCGAGTTCTGATGTTTTTCGTTATATGAAGCTTCCTGATTTCAAGATTTTCAATCGAGTGGCAGTTGATTTCAAAATACTTATACCGAGTGCCCCTCTACGAATGTAAGTGTCATCTTTTGTTCCTTGGGATCAAAAGTTGCAATCTTGAAGTTGTAAACCTTTCCAAGACCAAGCTTTTCACGAAGTTTTTCTTCTGTTCCAAATTCAGAAACATGAACAAGGCCAGCAACACCTTCTTCTATTGATGCAAGGGCACCATGCTTGTTGAACTTGATAACAACCCCCTTCACTTCATCGCCCTTCTTATATTTCTTAAGAGCGTCTTGCCAAGGGTTTGGTTTCAAGGCCTTGATTGAAAGGGAAATTTTTCCATCTTTTATTTCAATAACCTTTACCTTCACACGATCTCCAACCTTATAAACAGAACGAGGGTTTTCAACTAATGACCAATCCATTTCAGATATATGAACCAAACCTTCCAAACCTTCTTCTAGTTTTACAAAGATTCCGAAATCTACTGCACCTGTAACTTCTCCCATAATTTCATCACCCAAAGCATATTTATCAACCATAACTGAGCGAACTTTTTCTGTCTCGCCTTTTTCAGAGAAAATAAGTTTTCCTTCTTTTGGCATTGCTGCAATAACTGCAACCGCAATATGTTCACCGATAAGTTTTCTTAGCTCTTCTAATATCTTATCTTTATCTCCATCCGTTACTCTTGGATAGTGTTCTGGTTTTAATTGAGATGCAGGCAAAAATCCTTGAATTCCTTGCCAGTTCATAATGAGTCCTCCTTTGTTTGCATCAATTACAGGGAGGTCAAATTGTTTCTTGTCTCTAATTGCATCTTCAGCCTCTTGCCAGATTTGTGCCTGACGAGCCTCTTTGAGTGAGATTTCAATATAACCCTCTGGGTTATCAAAACCTACAACCTTTCCTGCAATTGTGTCGCCAACATTCACATTTTTAATAATGTCGCGTGCCTGTAAGAATTCTCTTCCGAAAATTATTCCTGTACCAAAAGGAGCAAGGTCAACATAAACTGCTGCCTTTTCAATACCTATAACTTTTCCTTCAATTATGTCTTCTGTTAATGGCGGAGTAGGGGATCCTGCAATGATTTTCCCCATCACCGAATTATCTACGTGTATTTCTGTTTTCATTTTTTCGAACCTCGTGATGCCCAGAAAATTTTGAAGTCACTTCACTTGAAACGAAGTCAAGACTTTCGAGGGGATTACACGAGCTTTTAATGGTTTAATCTTATAATTTTCGAGCCACGAAATAGTACAAAAAAAATAGCCGGTCCGCAAGGGCCGGCTATTAAACAAAAAATCTTCTTGATAGTGTGGATTTCACTCGGCGTGATTGGCCTTGAGCATGGTCATGATGGAATCACATTGAGCCTTGGTCACACGTCCATCAATAAGGGGCGCTGCCCCGCCAAAGGCCCTCGGGTCAGGTTGGCAGGTGACACTGTCCTCAACGACCCGTACCTCACTCGGCTTGTTTGGAACGGGCTCATATTTCACTGACTTTGAAGTTGAAAAGAATGCGATAGTCGCGACGATGATTGAGACCCAAAAAATGGGTTCCAAAACAAACGGAAATTCTCTTTTTTCCACAAACTCTCCTTTGTGTGGGAACGAATTCTTTTGGAACAATGACACAAAACACAAACTAAAGCAAGCATTTTAAATAAAAAATAAAAACGAAGAACCCCTCACCGATATCTTTTAGTGAGGGGTTTTTTGCTTCGCACTCCTCGGCCATGCCGAGGACTTAATCCCACTTAAGTGGGGAAGCACACCTTGGTACATCCGATCCGAGGTAAACCCAATTATATAACATAAAATTTAAATCAAGCAAGGATTAGTTGGATATTTTAATAACAAAAAACACCGCCTCGTTTGAGGGGTGCTTGGGGGGAGCCCGTACCCCGCTTGTGTAGACCATGGACTTATACACAAGCGGGGGCACGGGGTACACCGGATTCACAAAAAACTTTTCAAGTGGTCAGGATAGTTCATGGGTTGGAGCGAGCCCAGTGTGCCGTAGCACTTTCTGGGTCTTTCGCGGGTTTGCTCCTTTTTGACTCTTCGAGGTGAGTCCCAACTCCAGGGTTGATCGGGCGGTCAAGCACTCCATATCGGTATGAAATGCTTGGTGGTTGCCCGATTGAGGGTTGTGCTTTTGAGATTTTCGAGCCCAGAGTCTCTGTTCCGCAGAACAAATTCTCGGGTAGATCGCCCTTCCTCCCTCGGTGCCCATCGGCAGTAATCGTGGGGGCGAGACCGCCGTTCGCGTGTCTCGGCCCCACTTCCATGAATTTGGCGCAGACAGAGTACTTGTTCTCTGTGGCGCGGATGCCCTACGCGTGCCGGCGACGAATACTTCGCCACGGGCTCGCACAGGGAAACCTTTGACAACTGATCTGCCATCTATTATACACACCCTAGTTAAATTGTCAAGCCCTTTAATTTGGCCAAATTAAAGGGCTTGACTCACAAAAATTCACTAAAAATAGTGGCCAATTAGAGCCAGATTTGATATAATGGGTCTATGGTAATCACGTATCATGGCTTGGAGTTTTTCAAAGTAACATTTGGAGACACCACTATTGCCTTTAACCCAATATCAAAAGATTCAAAGATAAAAAGTTCTCGTTTTGGAGCAGATGTTGCTCTTATTTCTTTAAAAGACCGTGATATGAATGGTGCAGATTCTGTGTCTCGTGGTGATAAAGAAGCCTTTGTTATTAATGGTCCTGGAGAATATGAAATTGGTGGTCTTTTTGTAAAAGGTTTTGCATCAAAGAGTGAATATAATGGCGAGGAAAGAATGAACACTATTTATTTGGTAAATCTTGAAAACATGAATCTCTGTTTCTTGGGAGCTCTCGCTCATAAGGATTTAGATCCAAACGTGACAGAGGCCCTTGAAGATATAGACATTCTATTTACACCAATTGGTGGAGAGGGTGTAATGGGCCCTGCAGAAAGTTATAAAATGGCGGTTAAGCTTGAGCCGTCTTTAATCATTCCGATGCATTATGACGAAAAAAGTTTAAAGCATTTTTTAAAGGAGGCCGGTGAAGAAAAAACAACACCCGTTGATAAACTGACCCTAAAGAAAAAAGACTTAGAAGGAAAAGAGTCGGATGTTGTAGTTTTGAAACAAGAATAAAATGCAAAAAGTTTTAGAGAGATTTCTAGATTCAATTGAGGGTGCTAGAAAAAAGTCTGAAAAAACTAGACACGCTATTGCCCTTGGATTATCTGGAGGTGTAACGCTTATTTTATTTTTGATATGGGCCTTTGTGTTACTCCCATTCCAATTTGAAAAGGTGGCTGAGAATTCTTTACCAAAAAATCAAGACAATTCACCCTTTGCGTCTTTAAAAGCACAAATAGGGGGTGCTTATGAAAGTTTTTTGGCATCAATAAATAATAAGAAAGATTCTGTACAAGAAAATTTGGACTGGCAGAATCAGTATGAAAGGATAAAATCAGAAGCGAAAGCGCAATAGTTCGACTATACTCAACTCACAAATAATATGGCAAAAAAAGAAGATATAAAAAAGGAGGTGGTTCCACACAATAATGTAGTTTCGCGCTCCATTGTTACAGAAATGAAGGAGTCGTTTATTGACTATGCCATGTCTGTTATTACAGATCGTGCACTTCCAGATATCCGTGACGGCTTAAAGCCAGTACACAGAAGAATTCTTTTTACTATGCACGAAATGGGTTTAAACGCTTCTGCAAAGTTTAGAAAGTCTTCGGCTGTGGTTGGAGATGTATTAGGAAAATATCATCCTCATGGCGACATGGCAGTTTATGATGCGATGGTAAAACTTGCTCAAGATTTTTCTTTGCGCTATCCGCTCGTGTATCCCCAAGGAAACTTCGGCTCTATTGATGGAGACAATGCCGCTGCTCCAAGATATACCGAAGCAAAAATGTCTCGTATCGCAGGAGAACTTTTAAGGGATATTGAAAAAGATACCGTAGATTTTCGTCCAAACTATGATGGCACCAGGAAAGAGCCAACAGTAATGCCAACAACAGTTCCGAATCTTCTTTTGAATGGCACGTTGGGAATTGCGGTGGGAATGGCAACAAATATTCCTCCACACAATATTCGTGAAGTTTCTGATGCAGTTTCTTTTTATGTAGATAATCCAGATGCATCAACAGAAGATCTGATGCAATTTATAAAAGGCCCAGATTTTCCAACCGGTGCCATTGCGTTTAACGAAAAAGATATACACCACGCATCAACAACCGGTCGTGGTGGTGTGGTTGTGCGTGGAGTGGCGGAAATTGTTGAGTCGAAACTCAATCAGTTTCAAATAATTATTACAGAGCTTCCTTATAGGGTGAATAAGGCCGATTTGATATTAAAAATTGCGGATCTAGTGCGTGAGAAAAAAATTGAAGGAATTCGTGATATGCGTGATGAATCCGCAAAAGATATTCGCATTGTTATTGAACTCAAAAATGGTTCTCAACCCCAAAAAGTTTTAAATTCTCTTTACAAACACACCCAACTTGAAGAAACATTTCACTACAACTTGGTGGCAATTGTTGATGGAGTTCCTCAAACTCTCTCACTTTCGGATTTTATAGGCGAGTTCGTAAAACACAGAAAGGTAGTTATTAAAAGACGCACTGAATTTGATCTTGCCAAAGCACTTGATCGTGAACATATTCTGCTAGGTCTTAAAAAGGCGCTAGATCATATTGATAAAATCATTGCGCTTATAAAGAAATCTAAAGATGTAGAGAATGCAAAACAAGGTTTGATGAAAGAATTCAAATTCTCTGAAAGACAAGCGGTGGCCATTCTTGAAATGCGTCTTCAAAAACTGGCTGGACTGGAGAGACAAAAAATAGAAGATGAATTAAAGGCCGTCCAAGCTCTTATTACGGAACTGAAAGGAATTTTGGCGGATACAAAAAAGGTTCTCACAATTATAAAGAAAGAGATGGCCCAGGTGGCTGAAACCTTTGGAGATGATCGTAGAACAAGAATAGTAAAACATGCCGCGAAATCATTTTCCGTTGAAGATTTAGTGACAGAAGAAGAACAAACTCTTGTTTTGACCGCTGGTGGATATGTGAAGAGAACAAAACCAGAAGAATATAGAAAACAAAAAAGAGGAGGTGTTGGGGTTATAGATTTGGATACTAAAGAGGAAGATTTTGTTACGAATATTCTTTCAGCATCAACCCATTCAGACTTGCTTTTCTTTTCTGACAAAGGGAAAGCATATCAACTTAAGATGTTTGAACTTCCAGAAGGAAAACGCGCCACAAAGGGAAAATCAATCGTGAACTTTTTAGCAATTACAGAAGATGAGCGCATTACTTCAATTCTTCCTGTACCCAAAGAAGCAAAAGCACAAGAAGGGGCGTCTCTTCTTATGGTTACAAAAGCGGGAATTGGAAAGAGGGTTTCTGCGGCATCTTTCTCAGACGTTAGGTCTAGTGGAATCATTGCTATTAAACTTGATGATGGAGACAAATTGCAATCCGTTTCTTTGTCTAGAAAAGGAGACACGGCAATTCTTGCAACTTCAGAAGGGCAATCAATTCATTTTAGTGAAGGAGATGTAAGAGAGATGGGAAGAACTGCGGGAGGCGTCCGTTTGATAAGCCTAAAATCAAAAGATTTTGTGGTTGGAGCGCAAGTTGTACCAAAGGTGGATTTAGATAAAGCACAATTACTCACTGTTGCACAAAATGGCTATGGCAAGAAAACTTCACTTGATGAATATAAGGTGCAAAAAAGAGGTGGCTCTGGTATTAAGACTGCACAAGTAACTCCAAAAACAGGAAAAGTAATGGCAGCTTCCATTGTGCTATCCGATGAAGAAGAATTAGTAGCAATTTCTAAAAAAGGCCAGATTATTCGTGTGGGAACAGAAGAAATCCCATCGCTTGGCAGACAGACTCAAGGCGTAAGGATTATGAAACTAAGAGAAGGGGATTCGCTCGCTTCTGCTGTTTGTCTGTAAAAAACGCTCGCCGAACACTTTTTCGGAGTGGGCCCCGCTTCATCAATCGAAATTATATTATCCTCGCTACGCAAAATGGGCAACTCGTCCAGAGTCCTCAAACATTCCCATTTTGCTACTCTGATAATTAATTTCTAGATTGACTCTCGCGAAACTCCAAAATAGTGTTTGACTCGCTTTAAGTTTTGAAATAACAATCCCTTACTCTAAAGTTAGAAAAAATGTTGTAGAATATGGTGGTATGCATCCCGTTAGTGGCCGCGGTCGCAGGCGGGAAACATAAAGTAATACAATGCGTCGAATCTTTAATAATAAAATAATGCAGGGGGCCATAATATTGACCGCGACCTGCCACTAACGGGATGCAAATGAGCAAATTTCAGCTTGCGGTTCTTATTATTTTTGGACTTTGTATTGTTGGTGGCATCGTTGCTTTTTCCTTGTACAAAGGTTCCGGAAACGCCACGGTGGATTTATCTATTTGGGGCACAGTTGAGACAGATATATGGAATTCATGGTATTCAGCAACGCCGTTTTATCAAAATACTGATTACAGAATCGCGTATAAATATGTTCCAGAAGGTACTTTTGACAGTGAGTTAGTGAACGCCCTAGCAGAAGACAGGGGACCAGATATTATTTTTACTTTTCACGACAAGATTCTTAAAAATCAGGGGAAAATTTATCCAATTCCTTACACCTCTTTTACTTTGAGAGATTTTCAAAGTACTTTTATAGATGCTGCGGATGCGTTGAGGATACCCAAAGGAATACTTGGCATACCTATTGTTGTTGATCCGCTAGTTCTTTTTTATAACAAAGATATTTTTTCCAATTTCTCTTTAGTTCGTTCCCCAAGACTTTGGGAGGAGATGTATGGAATGGCCAGAAGTATGACCCTTAGTGAAAAGAGCACTGGCAACATTATTCAAGCCACAATCCCCCTTGGGTCTTTTTCAAATGTTTTGCATTCAAAAGAAATTATTTCAACAATGATTATGCAGGCAGGTGGCAAGGTGGTGACAGATACAGATAATTTTATACATGCAGCTATAGGTGAAAATTTTAACCTCCCTTATTCTCCGGGCAATGCGGCGCTTTTGTTCTTTACCGAGTTTTCTAATCCAGCCAAGGTTTTTTATACATGGAATAGATCAATGCCCGATTCTTTGACCAGTTTTTCCGCGGGGGATTCTGCAATGTTTATTGGATTTGCGTCTGATTACAAAAAAATAAAAGATAAAAACCCAAACCTTAATTTTGATGTTGGC
>CAYIKP010000008.1:0-11080 GCA_964364225.1 uncultured Candidatus Saccharibacteria bacterium
GTTTTGAAGAGTTGAAGACCCCTGAACAATAAAATCACTGAGCGCAGAGATGGTTCCTGTCGCCATTAGCCATCCTCCTATATATGCATTACCTGCAACAGAGAGTTTTGTGAGAGGAGAGGTGGTGCCGATACCCCATTTGTTATCAGCAGATATTACAGATCCTAAATTTAGAGAATTGTCATAAATGTTTAAAATATTAGCGGTTTGGCCTGAAACAGCATAAAGACCGAGTGTAGTAGTTCCGATTGACCCGGAATCAATTGACAATTTTGTGGAATTTGACGGAACAGCACCAATTCCTATCACGTCTGTAGTGGTTGCCAATTGAACCTTGTTTGGGGTAACCCACGTCCAACCGCCTGCGGATGTTCCTCCGATTGCAGTAACCGTTCCACAAACAAGTTTTCCAGAGCCATTGGTTTGTATGGCTGATGAGGCACTATTACAATTTAAAAGAGTTCTAATAAGAAGGTCATTCCCTACTCCCACATTGTTTATAGTTTCAATAGAACCAGCGGCCGAATTTGTCCTGCCAATACCCAAACCTCCGGTAAAATATCCATCACCTCCTACCGAAAATAGAGCCGACGGTGTTGTTGTGCCTACCCCAACATATCCTCCAAACAAAGCGGTATTTGCCCTCAATTGGGAAGTTGAGGCTATGCCTGATATGTAAATATTTGTGCTGGTTGCATTTGTGGTGGTAGCGTCTATACCAAGAAAATTAGTAAAAGCCCCAGTGATAGAAAATAAATTAGTTGTAGTTGCAGAAGTGCCTGTTGCGTTTTGGAATGTGAAATTTTGAAGGGTGGTGGAGCTGGTAACTAAAAGATTGGTTATATAAGAGTTGGTTGAGGTAGCAGATGTAATTGTTCCTTGAGAAGCGGTGAATGCTTGCAAGGTGGTGGAGCCTGATGCAAGAGCATTTGTCCAATAAAGGTTGGTTGAGGTGGCTGATGTAATTGTTCCTTGAGAAGCGGTGAATGCTTGCAGGGTGGTGGAACCATTTACTAAGAAATTTCTTGCAACAATGGAACCAATATCGGCTGTGTTTGCTCTTAGATTTGTAGTTGACGCTAATCCAGATACATAAAGATTTGTAGTTGTAGCCGAAGTTCCAGTTGCATTTTGGAATGTGAAGTTTTGGAGGGTTGTGGAAGATAGAACCATCAAAGAACCGTAAATAGTTGCGGTGCCAGTTGCTGTTATGTTTCCCCCTAAGTAAGTATCCCCTGCAACAGAGAGTTTTGTGAGAGGAGAGGTAGTCCCGATGCCGACGTTGCCTGAAGAATTAATTATTAATCTTGGATTTTCTCCACTTCCACCCTGTGCGATATGAAAACTACCACCAGTATATTTAAATACTGCATCGCCATTAACAGTTGCCGCAGTAAATTGTCCGGCTCCGCCAGCAACACCGAATTCATTAAAATATGATGCTCCTGAATATACTTTTACCCACGATGGATTATTGGCAGCTCTAAATACAGTAAGTGGTGCATCCGGATTCGTCGTCCCAATACCGACGTTGCCGGTGCTTAAAACTGACACTAGACCATTAGCATATTGATAGTTATTTGAAGTATCAACTTGAGCAAGAATTTTTTGAGCCGCACCTGTGGTATATCCAACTAGACCATACCCATTATCTGTTAAAATCCAATCACCCGAAACATGCAATTTTCTCTGTGGACTCGTCGTCCCGATGCCGACGTTGCCACTTATTCCAGCAAGTATTGTTTGTCCCGAAGTATATAAATTAGTTGTAGTAGCTGAAGTGCCTGTTGCATTTTGGAATGTGAGGTTTTGAAGAGTGGTGGAGCCGTTAACTAAAAGATTTGTGAGATTTAGTGTTGATGCAAATAAATTTGTGAATGTTCCTGTGGTTGAAAATAGGTTTGTTGAAGTTGAATTTGTAGTTGTAGCATAAGTTGTAAAAAGGTTTGTTAATGACCCAGTTATTGAAAATAAATTAGTTGTAGTTGCGTTGGTTGTTGTTGCATTTGTGCCTGATGCGTTTTGAAATGTAAATCTATTTATTATTGAATCAATAAGTGTCGATGTGGCAAAAATAGAATCGGAAATAATATTTCCTGCCACGGAAAGTTTTTCATATGGGGACGTTGTACCGATTCCAATATTAGTACTGGATGCTGCAGTGAAAAAAGAATTCCCACCAAATTTTAAATCTAAAACATTTCCCGTACCTGTTTGATTTATTGTAATTGTTGTTGATGCTGTTGAAGAAGAGATGGTTGACGCAGAATCGGTACGAACAAATTGTGTTGAATCAAGACCGTCTAAAGTATTTGCCACAAACGCAGCAGGCACCGCACCCAAAATTTTTCTTGGGCTCATTTCACCATCCCAAGTTGGTGCTCCTGCCAATCCACCAATCTCAATTCCCAAATAAAGAGTCTGATTGAAATCTAAGTTTGTTAGAGACGTTGATGAACCAAGCATCACAGAAAACAATCCGTTAGTAACAGTTATTCTATTGCCGGTTGCCGTAGATCTATCTTCATTCCAGATAGCTGATGTGGTTGCTCCGCCTGTAGTGTTATATATATAGAAGCGCATATGATATGTGCCGTCTGCTACTGCAACATTTGAAGAGTTTGTAAGTTTTCCTTGATAGTTAATTTGTGGATTGAATGCAGCCTTAGCTGTGTTTGGGAAAATAAGCAAAGAAAAAATAGGAGAAATGATTGTCTCCAAAAGAAGAAATATTGTGAAGAGATTTTTTGTTGTTAAAAATTTTGTATTCATATTCTTCTTTGTGGCCTGTATCTCGACCAAACACGCACCAAATAAGAGAAATCAATTCTTCTTGCTGAAACATAAGAAAGAGCAATGAGTGCCAAAACCACAACAACAGAAACCATTAAATCGTTTGTGTTAAAACCGCGAGGCGCCACAAAAACTCCCTCTCCGGTAAATGACCGAGAAACTACAGCCAAAAGGTTTCCAGTAATTTTTTTCAATCCTTGATTTTTATAATCAACAATCGCAATAGAAAATTTGTATTCCCCAGATTTTCCAAGCGGTGCAATTGAAGCTTCGTAAAAAGTTTTTTCTTCATTAACCCTCAAAAGAAAAACAAATTTTTTACTTACATCATCTGGCTCTGTAAGTGTCACTGCAACCGTTTTTAAAATTTCAGGAACTCTGTCATAAGAAAGTTTTATTGTTAAATTTTTGTCTCCTTCTATGAAAAGAGTCTCGTTTCCTTGTGTAGAAAAATCTTCCCTTCCTGGTTGAGAGAAGATGAAATCAGCAAGTGTCAAAGATTCGATACGCGCATCAACAAATGGCGCTTTTGAAAGGCGGTCGAAAACATCCCCTTTTTCTTCAACTTGACCTTCTAAAAGAATAGTCGCATCAGCAACTGCGCCAGATGAATATTTTCCATCATTACCCTTTATAAATAGCGTGTAGTAATAATGCACACCCTTAACAACATCAGCATCAATTATCTGATTTTTTCCCGCGCCCTCAAAAATAGTTTTTCCATCATTTACGCTTGTAGGATAAAATACTTCATTTCTAACAATTCTTACAGTGTTGTTCTCTTGCCCTGTTGCCATTCTCCAATCTAGTCTTATGTCTTCGGTTTGTGCTGTTGCATTAAAAGAAAGTGCATTCACAACAGGCTCTAGTTTTAATGTGTGAAAAGTTAAAATTTTTGTTTGGCCCCTAGCGCCCGTTGGAGATATTGCTTCTATTGAAAAATAATAGAGTGTGTTTGCAGTTAAATTAGAAAGCGTTATTAAATGATTTGTATTTACATTTATGTTTGAAACACTACCGATAGAAAGGTCCTGGGTTTTTCCAAAAGAAAGAGTTGATGATGCAAGAATATTTGTTTTATAGGTGATTACCGCACCATATTCACTTGGCACTACAACCACATCAAAAATAATTGGAAGATTGGTTCCAACGCCTCCGCCCCCTCCACCAGTCGCTGGTGGGATCTCTGCGTTTACATTTAAGAAAACTCTAAAATTTGTTGATGTCGAAACAGCAGAAACCAATGGAATAAAGAATGATGAATAAAGAATGATGAATAAAGAAATAAAAGCTAACTTTCTTAATGTTTTCTTCTTATTCGTTATTCTAAATTCCTTATTCATATTGTTCGTTTATTTTGAAAAAGCAGTCAAGATAATATCCGCAACATAACTTCCTGCAGTTTGATTTCTGCTTGCCCCAGTTTCTGCACGAATTTTGATAGTTGTATCAGTTCCCAATGGTGTGTTAGAGCCGGAATTTTCAGAAATAATTTTTGTGCTTACATCAAAACCATCCCAGCAACTATCTGCTGTATCCAAGGCACCAGTTGCACAAGTGGTTCCGTTATCAAGAAATCTGCTTGTGGTGTCTGTACTTTCTGGAGAAAAGCCAAAGAAAGAATTTGATGAAGGTGTAACAAATGAGAAGTCTGGATTAACACCGGCTGGCGTGTAATCAGCAAATGAATCTCCGGCCGATTGTAGTGCTGGGGTGGTAGAAGCATTGATATAAAGCGCGTATCCAGAAACACTGTCTGTTGCTACATTTACCTGGGTGGAGCCGTCTGCAGTACCACCAGAAATACTTCCTAAATCTGGGGAAGGTGTTACATCAGAAGCAGAAGAGATTGAAATATAGACCTCATTCATTTGTTGATAACCGGCATGAAGGTTGTAGTTTGCAGAACTACCTTCTCCTGTTGTCACTTCGCCAAAAGTACTCTCTTGAACATAGCTAGTTGAGGAAGAAAGGCCTCCACCAAAATTTACTGAATCAAATTGCACCTTGTAATTACCGGATGACATTTGTGCATGCACGTTCACAACACCAACCAAAAGCAGTGTGCATACAGCTACGCCTGTAAAAATTCCTTTTTTTCCTAGCCAGAAAATTACAGCCAATAAAACAAAAACTAAAATAATTGGAAACCAAAATGGGAAAGTATAAAAAGAAATTGTTTTTGTTTCTATTAAATCTCCATAACCCCTATTTAAAGAAACAGTTGCGGTGTATCTTCCAAAAAAATTGTTTGTATTTGTATTCAATATTCTGAAACGTTCACTTTTTGGCATTACATACCAAGGATCAATTTTTTGTGCAAAAACTTCTTTTCCAAAAATATTTTTAACAACCAAAACTCCGTAAGGATTTAGGTGAACATTTCCGGTATTGGCGAAAGAAATTTTTAAATCAACATCACCTCCAAGACGAACTTTTTTATCATCAAAAATTTCCAAATCAACAAAAGAACCAGATTCAATTGCTTGTCCTTCCACTCTAATAATTGCCAAAACTCCAATTTGAGACCTTGCTCTTATTTCACTTTGCCCGTCTTTTTCTGGACTAATAAAAATCCCAATTGCGCGACTTCCAGGTTCTTCATTTTTATCTGCTGTTATTGATACCTCTATGGTTTTACTTTGAAGAGATTTTACAAAAACATTTTTTGGGACTTTAACCTCTCCCAAAATTTTGTCTTTTGAGGGTACTAGATTCCCATCTTTATCAGAAATAACTGGAGAATAGTTGATTGAAAAATTAGTATCTTCTGCAAAGCGATTTACTAAAATTATTGAAAAGTTTTTTGTTTCTCCAGCTTTTAGAAAAGTTTCATTTTTTGCTGGACCAACAATAAAATCGGGAGCAACAGCAAGGGCTTTTCCTGCTGGAATAATCAAAAAAGAAGCTATTATTATTGATGTAAAAAATCTAAAAATCATTGTTTTCTTTCTTTTACAGGCACCAAAACATATAGGTACTCATCACCAGTAACCTTCTTAAACTCAGGCGTTATAAGGCCCGTAACGCCGTCTGGGTTCCTTGCTATACCAACTTTGTCTGAGAATGATGCTTTGATGCGGTTTACAGTTTCTTCACCCTGAGCATTATTTGGAACCACAACAACTCCTTGGGGCACTGATTTTTGTTGCACAGCACCCGTTTCGTAAGCTAGTTGTTTTGAACCAAATATTGAGGCAAAGAATTTGTTAACTCCTATGAATTTTCCATTGATAAACCTGTACCAATCGAGCGCAAAACTATCTAGTGCTGAGGATGAGACTACAGAAGCAGAAGCCAACACAGAATTACTCCTTGCCGCTATCTCCTCTTTGTTAATTTGGTAATAAACAACGTGGGCCCCAAAAATAAGCACAACAGCAATTACTGATGAAATAGCTAGTCGTTTCAAATGAAAAACAGATGAAGCTTCTGAGTTTCTGTAACCAAAAGAAAAATTCTTTTTTGAAATAAATGCTGGATAAGAAATTTCTTTTTCAAAATGTATGGTTTTTTCTTTTTGAGGAAAACTAGGGAGCGCAAGAACATTTTCTTTTTCATACTTAGAAATTTGTTCGGTTTTCTCTACGCTTGCTACGGCTAGTTTCGAATCTTCAATTTTAGGGTTTTGTTTAGCAAGATGTTTCTCTAGAGAAGGTAGGGAGATAAACCAAAGTCTTCCGACTAGTTTTCCCTCAAGTTTTTCTTCACGAACAAGCTGGCCTATATAGTCCCTTGAATACCCAGAGAAATCACTCGCCTCAAGAGATGAAATAA
This sequence comes from uncultured Candidatus Saccharibacteria bacterium, assembly GCA_964364225.1. Classification (GTDB taxonomy): domain Bacteria; phylum Patescibacteriota; class Minisyncoccia; order Phycocordibacterales; family Zambryskibacteraceae; genus 12-FULL-44-12b. The sequence goes on from CAYIKP010000008.1 coordinate 6,571, forward strand.
ATTTCTTTCCTTCAAGATATAGGGGCCTTGATTCTTGGTTTTTTTCACCCTTAATTTCCTTTTTTCCCTTTGGTAAACTTTTACCTTTTATTTTTTCAAACTGATTTTCAAGAGACTCAAGAGATACAAACCAATGTCTTCCAACTCTTCTTGCTTCAATTTTTGAATCTCGGATGAGTTGTCCAATATAGTCTTGATTATAGCCACTCAATTGACTTGCTCGTTTAGACGAGATGTATTTTTTACCTTCAAAAAGGAGCTCTGAATTCATCTCCAAAATTATATGGAGGGAGTACTAAAAAAATGGCATCAAATGTGGATAGCTAAAATTTCAAAATATCTTTATTTTTAGCTCTAGAAAAGGTGTTTTACATGATCATATTTTTGTTATAGAAAATTGTAAAAAACTTACCCCAATAAAACATTTAGTCTCCATTAAAAATTACTTCATACTGTGGATAAACATTACTATTATTAAGGAATCTTGTATAAAATATGCTTATAGGTTTATTAATGTTTAATAGTCTTAAATCAAATGGCTCAGTACATAACAATAAAACAAGCATCACTCATTTTGGGAGTATCTCCTCTAACTTTACGTAATTGGGACAAGAATGGTAAGTTCCCTGCACGCAGACATCCGATGAATAACTACCGTGTTTATAGACTTGACAATTTAGAGAGGATTGTAGAAGACATAGAAATGGGTGGTTCTATCGCTAGCAACGCTCGTAAGAAAGTTCGCCAGCTTATTGTAAAAAGTGAAGAATAAAGACGCTCCGCAAATGCCATTTTAAAGTGGGCCCCGCTTCAGCAGAAAAAAATTATATTCTCCTCTTAACAAAAAACTGATAACTCGCTTCGCTCAAACAGATGAGTTTTTCTATTCGTTTCATTAATTTTTATTCTGCCTCTCGCGAAACTTTAAAATGGCATTTGCTGCGCTTGAATAAACTACTCACCTCCCCTTTAGATAAAATAAATCTCCTACCACTTATATGTCCCCCATTAGTAATTGGTTGGAAGTGGCTATTTTGGAAGCTCACGAGGATATTTCAAAACAGCTTTAGCATAATAGAAAAACATCAGCTGTCTGAGCCCTGAGCCCTTCAGTCCTGAGGACTTCAGGGTCGAAGGACTTGTCGAAGGGCGAGTTCTGATGTTTTTCGTTATATGAAGCTTGGATATTTTGAAATTTTAATCCGAGTGGCAGCTGATTCCAAAATAGCCCACTTCCAACCAACCCTATATTTTCTTCAATAAAACAGCTTTGAGTTGTTCTGGGTTTATTTTACCCTTACTCTTTTTCATCCCCTGCCCTATTAAAAATTGAAGCGCGTTTTCTTTACCTCCCTTAAACTCTGCCACAATTTTTTCATTTTCATTAATAATTTCCATAACAACGCTTTCAATAAAACTTTCATCAGTAGTTTGGAATAATCCTTCTCTGTCTGCAACGTCACTGGCCTCTCCCCCCTCTTTTGCCATTACAGCGAGAATATCTTTTGCACCCCTTGAATTAATCTTTCCGTCTGAAATGAGCTTGATTAGATTTCTAAATTGTTCGGAATTTATGTTTTTCCAAATGTTTGCATTTTCTTTAGATAAAGCCTGAAAATCAGATAATAGATAATTAGAAGACAAGTTAGCTATGCCACTATCCCCCTTTACTACATCATCAAAAAAATTTGCTATTTTTATATCAAAAACTAACTGCTTGGCGGTCTCTTCCTTTAAACCTAGCTTCTTATATCTTTCCTCTCTCTCCCAGGGCAACTCTGGCAATTCTTTTTTTATGTTTTTTTCATCGAAACCATCTATTTCACTTATATATAACTTTGGTAGGTCTGGGTCTGGAAAATATCTATAGTCTTTGGCCTCCTCCTTACTTCTTTGGCTAAAGGTTGTTCCTTTCGCCTCATCCCAACCCCTTGTCTCTTGCATAACCCTCTCCCCGGCCAAAATAAGCTCCTCGTGTCTCTTTAACTCATACGCAATTGCTTTTTCTACTGATTTAAATGAATTTAAATTTTTTACCTCTACTTTAGTACCAAATTCTTTCGGATCGGTTGAAACAGATATATTGGCCTCAACACGCATTTCCCCTTTCTCCATATTTGCTTCAGCAATACCTAAATATTGAAGAAGAAGCTGTAGAGACCTCGCAAAATTTCCCGCAGTTTCTGCATTATAAATGACTGGCTCTGTAACAAGCTCCATTAATGGAATTCCAGACCTATTAAAGTCAACAAGACTATCTTCTCCTTTGTCGTGTTGAGAACGTGCAGTATCTTCTTCCAAGTGCACTCTTGTGATTTTTATTCCGGAAAGTTCACCACCTTCAATTAAGGGATGTTTGTATTGACTTATCTGGTAACCCTTAGGAATGTCTGGGTAAAAATAATTTTTTCTGTCCCACTCTGTAAAATTTGCAATTTTTGCTCCAACTGCAACACCTAATTTCAAAACTGATTTTACTGCCTCTTTATTTAAAACTGGGAGCGAGCCTGGGTAGCCCATGCATACAGGACATATGTTTATATTGGGTCGTATTTCGTCTGGATCATTCTTACAATCACAAAAACACTTCGTTTTAGTATTTAGTTCAGCGTGTATTTCTAGACCAATTCTAGGGTAAAAAGTTGTCTCACTAGCTTCCATTTAGGGCATTATACCTTCAAAAACTTTCTCTTCAATAAGCTTTTTGAGCCTGAAAATTAGGTCCTTATCTAAAATACTCACGAAAGCGGTATCTTTTCCCAAAACCTCCCTTTTCTCTTCAACCTCTGAAATATCTACTAAATCCGTTTTTGTTAATAAAATAATTTTCGGAAGTTTGGTTAAGTTGCCATCAAAGCTTTCAAGTTCATTATTTAAAATATTGTATGAATCTAAGACATCTTCCGTATCGGAAGAAATACAATAAAGAATAAGTTTCGTTTTTTGAATATGTTTTAAAAAATTGTGTCCCAATCCCTTACCCGTATGGGCTCCTTCAATTAATCCCGGAATATCCGCAACAACAACTTTACCCATTACCCCTAGATTTGGTTCGATTGTGGTGAAAGCGTAATCAGCCACCTTTGCTTTTGAGCTAGTCAAAGCGTTTAGTAAACTCGTTTTTCCCGCATTCGGAAAACCAACTAATCCAACATCAGCAATAATCCTTAAATCTATTTTAAAGTCAGCCTCTTCACCATGTTTTCCTTTTGTGCTTTTTGTAGGCGTTCTATTTATTGAACTTTTAAACCTCTCATTTCCCAAACCGCCCTGCCCCCCTGATAAAATCTTTGTCTTCTCTCCAATAACATTTAATTCTATGATTTTCTTTGTACTCAGATTTTCAACAATTGAACCAACAGGAATTTGAATCGTTATATCTTCCCCTCTTTTTCCTGAACGGCTTTTATTACCGCCCTTGTCTCCATTTTCTGCAGTAAATTCTTTTACATTTCGATATTTTAAAAGCACACTCATGTCCGATACTGTCTCAACATAAACATCCCCACCATTACCACCATCTCCGCCGGCTGGACCCATAAACTCCTTTCCTTTTTCATGGAGCCATAAAACAACCCCATTTCCCCCCTTACCAGCCTTTGCATGAATTGTGATTTGATCTATAAACATATTAGTTTTCCAGTGCTTTTTTAGCTAAAGAGATGGCCCCTTCTTTTGAATCGGCTACGGCCAAAAAAAGATTTTTGTGGCAAAAAAATGCGCCCTTTATTCCCGAAACTTCTGACAAATCTTCCATGGTCTTTCCTGACCAGCTCGCTGGAAAACTTGCCCTAATTTCAAAAGAATTTATATTTTTTCTAACCGCCTTAACATTCCACAGGCCTTTATTTAGAGACGGGTAAACTACAAATAACGGCTCTGGTTTTTCGGCCATTGTTCTCCCCCAAGCTAGGTGCTTATCAAGCACAATTATTTTTTTATCTTCTGACTGAAGATATATATCTTCAACAATTTCCCCTTCTTCAATTATTTTAGCAATCTTTTTTTTCTCTCTGACAATCAAGTCCTTTGCCATACTAACCACTCTGTGAAAAATTAAATCCACCTCTTCATCGCTAACATTTTGGTCAATCCAATATGAATAAAGATAATCAGAAATAGTGTATGGCCTTATGTCTTCAAAAATTGAGCTGGAGATTTCTACGCCATTATCGAGTGCGTCAATAAACATTACTAACTTTTCTTCAATTATTTTAGCTACATCAACATTTTCAGATACTTGATCGCCATACTCCTTCCAAACCAGTCCGAATGATGCATATGGTATTCCATTTTGTCTTTTTCCCGCACCGCCAGTTTGGTGGTGATCAAAGCGCTTTTTTTCTGGATCATATATACCACCAACATCAATAGCATAATCTGCATCTGAAATAACTTTTGGGTCGCGGGTACGAACAACCGTATATTCACTTTCTGGTGGTAAAGAAAGAATAATTGTTGCCACAGCAAAAACATCATCGGCATGAAAAGAGCTGTTGTGTGTAACTAT
>CAYIKP010000008.1:11180-42102 GCA_964364225.1 uncultured Candidatus Saccharibacteria bacterium
TTCATTCTATTTTTTTACAGACAATCTCTGATGCTCTTCTGTATTCAAAAGTCCACATTTCTTATATTTTTTGCCAGAACCACAAGGACACTCATCATTTCTACCCACTCCCGTAGTAGATGATGGCGTAAGAATACTCTCTGCCACGGGCAAATTAGGAGCCAAGGGGGGCATTGGAACGGTCTCTGAAATCAATCCTATATGTGGCATTAATCTTTTTATTTCTTCTGACATACCAAATTCCATATCTTTATATAGTCGTAAACCCTCTTTTTTGTACTCTACTAAGGGATCTCGTTGACCATACGCACGCAAATTCACAGAACCACGCAAATAATCCATCGCCTCCAAATGATCCACCCAAAATGTGTCTATTGTTTGAAGAATTAGGAGTCTCGCATTGTGATAAAAATTTTCACCTATTTTTGAAACTAGGTCTGATTTTATTTTTTCATATGTATCTAAGCCATCTAAATAAACATTTTTTAGATAATTTTCTATAGCATCAAACCCCTCCACTAAGACTACCCTCCTCCTTTCGTATATTGTTTTCCTTTGGTGATTCAAAACATCATCAAATTCCAGAACGTGTTTTCTGGCATCAAAATGAAGTCCCTCTATTTTTTCTTGGGCTTTTTCAAGAGACCTGCTTATCATTTTATTCTCTATTGGCTCATCCTCAGCCATACCGAGGCGCCCCATCATATTTTTTACCGTATCCGAAGCAAAAACCCTCATCAAATCATCTTCCATAGATACAAAAAATTGTGTTTCCCCCGGATCTCCCTGACGGCCAGAACGCCCTCGAAGCTGGTTATCAATTCTTCTAGCTTCGTGTCTCTCTGTACCTAAAACAAAAAGCCCACCTACACTTTTTATTTTTTCATAAGACTCTTCGGTATTTGGATTGCCACCAAGTTTGATGTCCACTCCACGGCCCGCCATGTTTGTCGCAATTGTCACGGCTCCTGGTTTTCCAGCTTGAGCAATTATCTCTCCCTCTTTTTCGTGATTTTTAGCGTTAAGCATTGTGTGTGGAACCCCCTCTTGTGTTAAAAACGCGCCAAGTAACTCATTTTTTTCTATTGAAACTGTGCCAATCAATACTGGTTGACCTTTTTGGTGTAGCTCTTTTACTTTTTTTGCTACTGCTTTAAATTTTCCTTTCTCGGTTTGGAAGATAAGATCAGTACTATCCTTTCTCACAATTTGCCTATTTGGAGTTATAACCACCGTCTCAAGGCCGTAAACTTTATAAAACTCCTCTCTTGAAGTGGCGGCGGTGCCTGTCATTCCAGAAAGTTTTTCATACATCCTAAAATAATTTTGGTAAGTAATAGATGCATAGGTGCGAGATTCTTCTCTCACCCTTACCCCCTCTTTAGCTTCTATTGCTTGATGCAAGCCCTCTGACCAACGACGCCCCGGCTGAATCCTGCCAGTAAATTCGTCCACGATTAATATTTCACCATCTTTAACAACATAGTTTTTATCTTTTTTATAAAGCGCCTCTGCTCTAACCGCAGTTTCTAAGTGGTGCACATATTTTATTCCCTTGTCTGTATATATATTTCCTACTCCAAGAATTTTTTCTGTCTTCTCAATACCTGCATCTGTCATTTGTATAGCTCGCTGTTTCTCATCAATGGTGAAATCTGTGTCTCCAACCATTTTTTTAGCAATATGAGAAAAGGTGTCATAAAGCTTTTCTGAATCTCCGGAGGCTGCAGAAATAATAAGGGGTGTACGTGCCTCATCTATAAGAATCGAGTCAATTTCATCAACAACCGCGTAATAAAAGCCTCGTTGTCTTAACATATTTGGATTGCTTTCTAAATTATCTCTAAGATAATCAAATCCAAATTCGCTATTTGTTCCATAAGTAATATCTGCATCGTATGCGTCTTTTCTAGAAACTGGTCTCAAGAATTCATTTTCAACATGGAATGAACCAAGTTCATCTCTTTTTGCATCATCACTTATATTTGTGTGTTTCGGATCGTATATAAATGAAGAATCGTGCGTAATAACACCAACAGACATTCCTAGCGCGTTATATACTTGCCCCATCCATACCGCATCTCTTTTAGAAAGATAGTCGTTCACTGTCACCACATGTACTCCTTTTCCTAAAAGTGAATTTAAATACACCGGACTTGTCGCAACAAGAGTTTTTCCTTCTCCAGTTTTCATTTCAGAGATATTTCCCCAATGCAGTATTGCTCCGCCAGCAATCTGCACATCAAAATGCCTTTGACCCAAAGTTCTTTTTGAAGCCTCTCTGGCTAATGCGAAAGCTTCGGGCATTATTGAATCTAAAGTTTCTCCAGATTTTACCCTTTCTTTAAATTCTTCAGTCTTTTCCTTTAACTCATTATCATTTAAGGACTTAAAGCTATCTTCTAGGAAATTGACCTTCTTTACTATTTCAGGGGTCTTGGCAAGGACGATTTCCCCTCTATCTTTGGTTAAAAATTTGAACATGTGGAGAGATTATACCGCACACTTACTTTCATGTCCTTGCTCTGTTGAGCCATATAAATAGAACAAAATTATCAATTTTTATACTCTTACCAAAAGACAAAGTAAAACACCCCCCACTTGAGTACAAGTGGGGGGTGTTTTAGAACAAGTTTATCTTCGGCTCTTCTTTGCTGCTTTTCTCTTCTTTGCAGGCTTCTTTGCCTTAGACTTCTTTGCTACCTTGCGGCGCTTTTTTGCTGCCATAATTTTTGGTTTGCACTATATGTTAGAGAACACTCGAGTGTTCATGAAAATTTTACTTTCCATTAGACACGTCTTCTCTAACAATTTTGTAACAAACTTATTTTTGTACTAACTTTATTTTGTACGGTTCCGTAAAAACGGAAGTGGGATCGCACAAAATGATTTCGACCTATAATTAATTATGAGACATAAAAACTTTTATAAATGTTGCAATGCGCACAAGTGTGGATAACTAAAAAATCAAAAAAATAAAAACTTTGTAAAAAATTATTGAGAAATTTTTCCTTGTCTTATTTGTTCTATATAACTATCAGCAGTGGCTTTATAATCTGGTCTTAAACTCCCAACAATATTAAGTACTGATATTGCATTTTCTTTTTCACCAATTTGTAAATAAGCTGCGGCAAGAGAAATATAAGTATTCACATCGTTAGGCCTTTTTTCAATTCTTATTTTTAAAATATTTATAACTTCTTTTATCTTCTTTAAATCAACGAGCGCGCCCAAAAGACGGTCATCAAAAAGCAAACCTTCCTGGTCTTTTACACTAGAGAGAAGCTTTTGAGACTCAACACTATTTCCTGCATACATATACATAACCGCTAGGTTTACAAGAGCATCTCCGTTGTTTTTCTCAAGCTCATAAGCAGTTTTCATTGAATTAATTGCGCTTTGATAGTCTCCCTTTAACAAATATGCACGCCCTTCTTCCATATAAACAAATTGTTTCTTTGGCATTAATTCTTTGGCTGCCTGTAATTGAACAAGGGCTTGTTCCGGTAAACTCATTTGTACAAGAGCAGACGCAAAAAGAATTCTGTACCTGCCATCTTGAGGCGCCATTTTAATTTGTTTATCCATTTCACTAGTCAAAAAGTTAAAATAATCTTGTTTTATTTTATTATCTGTTGCTTGTGAAGCTGGGTTTGAAAGTGCAATCACTTGCTCTCTTGCTTCACCGTCTCCAATGGTGTGAAGATTTATTGCGTTTTGATATCTTTTAATTGCTTCAGGAATATTATTTTGTTGTGATGCTTTTAGTCCTTCAATTATTTCCGTACCTGCATTCATCGGTTTCCAAATACCAAAATACAGAGAAAAAATTAATGCGATTGAAAATATTGCAGGAATAACTCTTTTTGTTCCTTCACCAAATTCAATATCTTCTATTCGGTCCCAATTTTTATTTGATCTTGAGTGCAAATAGGCCAAGAAAGAAACAAAATAAATATAGCTAATATTGTTATCAAAAAGAAAGATACTTTGGAAAAGATAAGCCGCTAAAAGGCCTGTGATAATTGCAGAGCTTTCTCCTTTGTACTCATCATTATCTTCTTTATCATTAAATGCTTTCCAAAGAGCTGATAGGCACAAAAGTAAATAAAGCCCACCACCAATAAATCCTCCTGCTATGAGCCAATCTAGAGGAGCACTATGCGCCCTATCAAACCAAGGTTCTTGTGCATACATTCTTGGGTCATAGTATTTGTTGAAAACATAATTAAAACTCTCAATCCCCCAACCAAATACTGGTCTATCTGCAATTCCCTTAAACGCCATTGGCCATACAAAATATCTACCTTGAGTTTTAAACTCATTAAATGAAAGGTCAGAAAAACGAGTAAGAACTGGGCTATTTTTAACAAGGGCCGTATTTCTAATAAAGAAGAAACCGGCTACTAAAATAGCAAGAGTTACAATTGTAATAACTCCAGCTTTTTTTATTTTTCCTTCGCCTTTAAAAGCTAAAATAAGGGCCATTAAGATAAGCCCACCAAACAAACCCAAAATCGCCCCTCTTGTGGCGGTGTGATAAAGAACAAAAAGTTGAGCTAAACCAGCTAAACCATATAAAGCTCGTAGCCATACTTTTTTCTCATGAGCAAAAAGAAAAAGGGTGATAAAAAAAGAAAATAATAGATAGACGGCCAAATAAGCTGCATTCCCCAGTGTGCCGTCAACACGAACTCCTCCCTGATTAATTTGTAATTTGCCAGCTAATTGGAAAAAAGCATAAACACACATAATGGCTGAAGTGAATACGGCCCCCTTCCACCAACCGCGCCAATTTTTTATCTCTCTAAGTACACTTCCCATAACAACAAACAATAAAAACAAGTGGAGAAGGGTTATATAGCCATCCATTCTCTCAAAGTTGGACCAGAAACTTTTAAAAGGATTTGGAGAAAGGGCGGTAGAAATTGCCATAGAAGCAACAAACAAAGTGAATATGGTCATAAGCCATGATTTCTTTGGTCGATAGGTGGGGTCGTTAACAGCGAGAAATATCCAAGTCACAAAAATTATCTCAACAATAATTCTAAAAAAATAAGCCTTGCCTGTTATGAATGGAAATAGAAATGAGGAGGCAATAAAAAATGGAGTTAAAAGAAGCGCAAAAAGCCCTGTAAAAATCACGCCCTTCGTAATGGTGTTATCCTGCATACATGAAAATATATCTCATTAATTAATAAATGTATACTTTTTCTCCTTTTGATAATGAATAGAAAAAGCCCTCAATTTTGATACAATTCGAAAACCTTATGAAGAATCTTCGAGAAAGAACCCGCCGTATCCTAAGAAGTAGCGAGCCTTATTTAAAAATGGACATGATTTACACAACCAAGGGAGGTTTTTGGACTACCTTAAAATTTTTCGTTGGCACAGCAATGTCTATCGCTACCATGATTGCTTTTGGTAACCTTGTATCAAAAGAAATCTATGGAACTTATAATTATTTACTTTCATTGGCCGCATCGCTAGGTTTCCTTACGCTCTCTGGAACAGGAACTGGCGTGTTAAGGGCGGTGGCCAGAGGAAACGATAATGTGCTTTCTTATTCAATTCGTCTTCAGTTGAGATATAACACAATAGCTATGGCGACAATTGGCGCAGTTGCCATTTATTACTGGATACATGGAAACATGTTATTTGCAACAAGTTTGGGAATACTAGCTATTTCTCTTCCGCTATCTGAGGCATTTCACATATTTGAACCATTTTTTATTGGTCAGAAAAGATTTGATCTTTTAGCAATGATAGCAAGCGCTTCATCTTTATTATCTGCCGTTGCTACCATAATAACTATTTTCTTTACAAATAATATTTTTATTCTAGTTGCTGTTTATGCAATCACTTCATTAGGACCAAATATTTGTTCTTATTTATATGCAAAACGTTTCGTTTCAACGACTGAGTTAAATAAAGAAACTATATCGGAATTAAGACGAACAGCATTTCACTTGACTGGGGCCGGTATAGTTGGCTATCTTGCCCAATATATAGACAAAATTGTTTTATTCCAAGTAGCAGGACCCGCCACTTTAGCAGTTTATAGTTTTGCGACGGCTGGACCAGAACGCCTAAAGGGTCTCGCTAAAAATTTACTAAGCATCACCCTACCAAAATTATCAGAAAAAACAACACAGGAAATACGACTGGTGTTTTACAAAAGATTATTTTTTTCTGCCATCATTGGCGCTGTCCTAGCGGGCGCCTATACAGTATTTGCTCCATTACTTTTTAAATGGTTTTTGCCCAAATATTTAGATTCAATAATCTATTCACAAATTTACGCAATAAGCCTTATATTTATTCCTGTAGCCCTATATGTAGGTAATGTTTTTTTGAGTCAAAATATGTTAAGGGCAGTTTATATGTCCAGTACCGGTTCACAAATATTCCGCATATTACTATTTTTGATTCTTGGCTGGCGATGGCAAATATGGGGCGTAATAACTGCATCAGTAATCACCTATATTGTTGGTGTAATTTACAATATTATTATTTGGGAGCTAGAAACACGCCGCTTAATGAAAAAACATGAGTTTCAATAAAAACCGCACATCACTTTCTGTATCTGTTCGTCGTCATTTTGTAGATAATTTTTTCTTTTCTCATAAAAACCTTTTTGCCGAAGGAAAACTTGTATTAGACATTGGTGGTAAAAAAAATAATAAGCGCGGACTTTTTGATATAGAAAAAACTGGTGCAAATGTAAAGTATGTAAATATTGATCTTTCTACAAATCCAGACATTGTTAGTGATGCGTCAAATATTCCCCTTCCAGATAATTCTTATGATGTGGCAATCATGGGAGAGCTATTGGAGCATGTTCCAGACCCTAAAAATGTACTCAAAGAAGCTTACCGTTTATTACGTTCTGGTGGTCTTGTGTTAATAACCGTACCATTTCTATATCCTGTACACGCTGATCCATATGATTTTGGTCGTTACACAGATTATTTTTGGCAAGAAACATTAGAAAAAATTGGTTTTAAAGAAATAAAAATAGAAAAGCAAGGAACAATTTTTGCCGTCTTGGCGCTCATAATTCAGCACATATTCAGGGCAAAAAATAAATCCTGGAGGCCAATTCAAACACCACTTATATTATTTTTTATGTGGTTAGATAAAAAAACTTCCAATCCCCTTCTTCGTGCTTGGACCACAGGATACGGTATAGTAGTAAAAAAATAAATCGATGAATAAATTATTCTTTTACGTTTCGTATTTCCCCATAAGATTTTATGCAAAATATGGCAATGCCAAATCTGTTTTAATTTCATATTTAATAAGTGCATTATTAGGTATTATTATTTGGGAAATAGAAGTTAGAAGACTTATCAAAAAGCAGGTAAATATACAACATGTCTAAAGAAAAAGTGTTTGACAAATACGAAACAAGGTCTCCCGATTATCATTTTGTTCAAATCAACAAGACCTCTTTAAAGACATTCAACGCTTTTGTAGAAGCAAGACTTAAAGGGATGGTGGAAAAGGTAGATAGACTCGCTAAAAGTATTGAGGGCGAAATAAACATCCTCGATGTTGGATGTGGCGATGGGGTTGCTTTGTTTTTAATAAAAGAACTGATTAACAACAAAAAGGTAAATATTTTTGGTGTTGACCAATCAGAAAAAGCTATATGCGTTGCCAAAAATAAAATTACGGACGGAAACTTTAAAGTATCAAGTGTTTATAATATCCCTTTCAATGACTCATACTTTGATATTGTAATTTCCTCAGATGTAATAGAACATGTGAAAAAACCTGAAAATATGTTAGATGAAATAAAACGAGTAACAAGAAACAATGGTTTTGTTGTCATAGGAACACCAGTAAAAATAACAAAATTTCCCTTGGATCATAATCATGCACAAGAATTTTTCACAGAAGACTTGGTGAAATTAATGGAAACGAGATTTTCTAATTGTCAGTTGGATGAAAGTCATAATATTATTACTTCCTTATTGTATGGTTATCCCACAAAAAACTTTATAAACTGGAAATATTTAATAAATATTATAGCTATTTATTTAAGATACAATCCTTTTCTTAGAACAAGAAAAAATAAGTTTCAGAAATTTACATATATGTATGTAACCGGACAAAAAAATGTATAAATTATTTTTCTATCTATCATATATTCCTATAAAAATGTTCTCCAAAAAAGCGCCGGCAAAAAACGCTCTCATTTTTTTGTTCAATCTACATAAAAGAATTCTGACACTCATTTCAGATAGAGCATCTGACTATGAAGGTGGCATACATCCGAAACATCGTCTTATGCAATACCACAAATTTTTTTCGAAAAGAATAACATCCGGACAAAGTATTCTAGATATAGGGTCAGGAAAAGGGCCACTAGCCTACGACCTTGCAAGAGCGGGAGCAAATGTAACAGGGATAGAAATATCAAGAAAAAACTTTGATATAGCAAACGGGCTGTATAAATTACCGAATCTTCATTTTATATATGGAGATGCTTGGAAAGACGTGCCTAACAAACATTTCGACACTATAGTAATGTCTAATGTGTTAGAGCACATAGATGACCGGGTTGGATTTATAAAGAAAATACAAAAAGATACTTTTGCAAAAAAATGGTTGATTCGGGTTCCGTGTTTTGATAGAGATTGGATAGTCCCCCTCGCTAAAGAGTTAGGTTTGGATAGTCGGCTTGATGAAACCCATTTCACTGAATTTACAGACGAGACATTTAGAAAAGAGATGAGTGATGCTGGTTTGGAAATTATACATTTTGAAAAACAATGGGGAGAAATTTGGGCAGAATTAATTCCTAAAAAGTAATATGCGCATACTGGGAATATCTTTAGGGCATGATAGTAATTTTACCCTCATTGAAAACGGGAAATTTTTAGGAATGATGGAAGCAGAGCGATATTTCAGACAAAAACGATATAAATTGTCTGCAGAAACGCTTGAATCTGGAAAACATGGTAGTACCTACCAATATACTGACATTGAAGATTTGAAGTTATTTTTAAATCTCATTAAAAAAGAGTGGGGTGATAAATTTGATTGTATCGCTCTCCAAAATCAGGGAAGAAAAACTGAATTTGAAAATCTCCAAGTTGTTTTGAAAGACTGTGGAATTTCGTTTATTGAGGCATTTCATATAGACCACCACCTATCTCATGCTTCCCTTTCATATTTCACCAGCCCCTTTTCTAAATCACTTATCCTAAGTTTTGATGGAATTGGAAACGATGGAAAAACTGTTTTCTTTAATGCTGAAAAAAACAAGATTGAATATTTAACCAATATTCCAATAAGTTTTGGGCAAAGTTATAGCAACTTGGGTTACATACTTGGAATTAAACCGGAAGTTGATGGCACCACTTCCGGGAAAGTTATGGGCCTTACATCCTACGGAAAAGTTATAGATAGCTGGATTCCATACGCAAGAAAATATGTTTTGGAATATAAAAAGTTTAGAAGCGAAGAAATCGAGGGTTTGAGGACTTTTGGAAAGGGCCACAGGGTAAATTCAGTTGGTCTTGAAGATATTCCTGATTTAAAAAAATATATTGTAAAAAGAGACTTTAAAAACCCAAACTTAAAAGAGAAAATTAAACTAATGTTGGGCTTAATTAAAAATGAAGTATTACATATTGGTGATCCAAAAAACCAAGATGCTCAAGATTTATCTGCAACAGTACAACATGTATGGACCGAAGAAACGCTAAGACTTATTAAAGAAAATAAAGGCACCAACGAAAATATTTGTGTTGTCGGAGGATGTGCATTAAATGGAACAACAAATTACGAAATAGAAAAATCTGAACTTTTCAAAAAAGCGCACTTTATACCAAACCCTTCTGATTGTGGGCTTTCAGCTGGCGCTGCTCTTTATGTGTATTACGTGCTTAAAAATAATCCTTTCATCGGATCTAAAAAATACTTCTCTCCTTATTTAGGTTCCCTGCCTTACGACACAGATAAACTTGAAGAATTTAAATCAAAATATCCACACAAAGAAATTCCTGAAGAAAAATTACCTGAAGTTTTGGCAAAACTAATTTCTCGCGACCTTATTGTTGGACTCATAAGAGGAAAATATGAGGTGGGCCCTCGCGCACTAGGCAATCGTTCCATTCTCTGTAACCCGCTTAACAAAGATATGCGCAATATTCTAAATGACAAGGTAAAGCACAGAGAGTGGTTTAGGCCTTTTGCTCCAATGGTTACCGAGGAAGATTCTCAAAAATATTTTACAAACACAGCACCGGTTCCTTATATGTCTGTGATTTGTGATACTAGAAAAGAATATGTGGATAAACTCCCCTCCATCACCCACGTAGACGGCACGGCAAGAATTCAGACCGTGAATCCAAATCAAAATTCATTTATATATAAATCATTAAAGGAGTTTGAAAAAATTACCAGTATGCCTATATTTTTAAATACTTCTTTTAATCCAGCCGGAGAGCCAATATTAAATTTCTGTGAGATAGGGCTAGAAATGCTTGATAAAACAGACCTTGATTTAGTTATCATTGAAAATGTTGTATTCTCTAGTCATGCTAAGAGACATCTTTTGGAAACCATATAGCCACCTCATAATAATTGGAGACAACGTCAATTGGGCTATAGACGAAGAAGCACGCCAATTGAAGGTAATCACTGAAATGATGGGTGTGCCAGCTCACATAAGAAAAAACATGATTTTGAATGTCCCTCAAATGGTACATTACACTTCTCAATTCTCACTTAATAATGAGGTTATTTATAAAAGTAAAAATAGGATTTCAGTAGATTATTTTCACGGTAAACCAGAACAGGGAGATAGTTTTAAGAAATGTTTTGAATCATTGAAAAAGCACCGAGAAGATATTGCCGGAGTCAGAGTATCAACCAAAGAAATGGAAAGTGTAATAAAGAACAGTGGCATTAACCCAACAAAAGTAAAATTAATACCAATAGGTATTGATACAGAAATTTTCAAACCCAAGACCAAGGCGAAGCAACACTTGATGCGTGAAAAATTGAATATCCCAGAAGATGCTGTTGTTATTGGATCTTTCCAAAAAGATGGAGTCGGCTGGGGCGAAGGATTAGAGCCAAAACTGATAAAGGGTCCTGATGTATTTTTAAAAGTAATTGAAAAATTAAAAAGCGAAGTTCCAAATATCCACATTCTTCTTTCTGGTCCCGCTAGAGGATTTGTGAAAACAGGATTAACCAAACTGGGTGTACCGTTTACACACAAATATTATTCCAATTATAAAAAAGTTGCAGATTTATATGATGCATTAGATTTATATATTATTACTTCTCGTGAAGAAGGCGGTCCGAAAGCATGTCTTGAGTCTATGGCCAAAGGAATTCCCTTAGTAACAACAGAGGTCGGTCAATGCAAAGATTTAGTGGTTAATAAAAAGAATGGATTAATGGTACCAATTGATGATATTTCCAGCTTATTCAAGTCTTCAATAAAAATACTGAGAGATGAAAACCTTAGAACAACATTGATAAATAATGGATATATCACCGCTAAGGAAAATAGTTATAATGAACAAATATCTCTATGGAAAGAGTTATTTAGTAGTTTAGATAAGTGAAAATGAATCCCGTTAGAAACCGCGGTCACGAAACAAATAAATGGATATAATGATCAATGTAATTATCAATAATATAAATTTCAGGCTACGCGAACGTGTCGCGACTTGTTTTTAATGGGATGAATATAAAACACCTTTTATTTGGGCCTGAAATCTCTATTTTCCATGAATTTCATAAACCTCCATATGGTGGTGGAAATCAATTCTTGATAGCTTTAATTACTGAATTTAAGCACCGTGGCCTTAATGTTGGCACAAACACCGTAGGCAAAAATACAAAAGCGGTTTTATTTAATTCATACAACTTTGATTTTAATAAACTACAAAAAATCAACAAAAGATTTAGTCCAAAAATGATTCACAGAATAGCTGGACCAATGGGGACATATCGAGGAGTTGATAACGGAGTTGACATGAAAATATGGGAAATTAATAAAAACTTAGCAGATGCCACTATTTTTCAATCTAAGTATAGTCTTAATGCACATATTAAATTGGGTTTGGAATTCAAAAATCCAACAATAATACCAAACTCTGCCGATAACAATATATTCAATAAACAAGACAGGATACAAAAACCTAACGGAGATAGAAAAATAAGATTAATAGCAACTGCATGGTCAGATAATCCTAAAAAAGGTGGACCGATTTTATCTTGGTTGGATAAAAGGCTTGATTATTCAAAATATGACTTAACATTCGTTGGTAGAACAAAGGCTGAATTCAAAAGTGCAAAATTAATTGACCCGGTTCCATCTGAAGAATTAGCAAAAATATTGAAGCAACACGATATTTACATAGCTCCCAGCGAAGACGATCCTTGCTCTAATGCACTAATTGAGGCCCTGAATTGCGGTTTACCTGCTCTATTTTTAAAGAGCGGTGGACATCCAGAAATAGTAAAAGATGGCGGTGTAGGGTTTACGGGAACAGAAGATTTGATTAATAAGTTGGAAGAAATTTCAAACAACTATACCTTTTACCAAGATAAAATAAATATGCCAACCATTGAAGAAACGGCTGAATTATATCTTCGAGTATTTGATATGTATGAAAAAAATAAATAAATTTATACCAAATTGGATTAAGATAATATTGGTTACAACTTATGTATTAACTAAGTCTTTGCTTGCAGGACCAAAATCTAAAAAAATAATTCTCAATTTATCTGGAGTCCTTCCTCCAATAAATAGCCATAAAATCGTCCATGGCGGTAAAGTAAAACTCCTTCATTTAAGGGAGTACTTTGGAGATTCGTGGAAAAAATTTAACATTTCATATTTCGTCTCAAGCGGACTTCCCTTTATCCCCGCTCTTTGGATAAGGATTTATAAAATGTTTGGCATTAAAGTAGTTTGGAATCAAAACGGAGTTGCTTATCCGGCCTTGTATAGCAATGAGGTCGTGAAAAATATAAACAATTTAATGAAACCAATACATTCTGTGGATTATGTTATTTATCAAACAAAGTTTTGTAAAAAAAGTGCAGATAAATATTTAGGCATTTTTAATGGTCCTTCTTCTATTGTTTTGAATCCAGTTGATGTAAATGAATTTACGCCAAGAAAGTCCCCTCTCCCAAAAGAGCCATTAACTTTAATAATGACTGGAAATCACATGGAGTCAAAAGACAGGTTAATAACATCAATTGGGACGGTCAAAGAACTCCACAATAGGGGTATAAAAACAAAACTAATAATTCTAGGAGATCTGCCAAAGCTAGGTTTTGTAACAGAGGAAGATATGGATAATGAGATTAAGAAACAAAATTTGGAAGAATGGGTGGAAAAGAAGGGGGGCTTTCTACAAAAAGACGCGCCCGCTCTGTTTCAATCCGCACACATACTTCTTCATTTAAAATACTTGGACCCGTGTCCAACTGTAGTTCTTGAAGCGCTTGCATCTGGACTCCCTGTTGTAGCATCTCAAAGTGGTGGATTACCAGAGATGGTTGACGAAAAATCAGGAATACTCATTCCTGTTGTAGAAGATTTTGAAAAACTACACTATCCAAGTGTCAAAGAAGTGGCAGACGCAATTGAGAAAATAAGCTCAAATCTAGATGAGTGGAGCAAAAATGCTAGACTTGGAGCGGTACAAAAATTTGATAATAAAGTTTGGCTAAATCGTCATGAGATATTATTTAAAGAAGTATTAAATATAAAATGAGTCAAAAAGACATTAAACAAAATCCGAGTGTTTCTGTTGTAATGCCTGTTTTAAACGGTGAAAAATATTTATCCTCTTCTATAAAAAGTGTGCTAGAGCAAACTTTTAGAGATTTTGAATTAATAATAATTAACGATGGATCAACAGACAAAACAGAGCAAATTATTAAGTCCTTTAATGACCCTCGAATTATTTATATAAAAAATGATGGAAATAAAGGTTTGGCTATCTCCTTTAATATTGGGATAAATGCTTCTAATGGAAAATTTATTGCAAGAATGGATGCAGATGATATCTGTGAAAAAGCTAGATTTGAAAAACAACTAAACTTTTTAGAATCAAATCCAAGTGTTGGTATTGTTGGCTCTTCAGTAATAATGATTGATGAGGAAGGAAAAAAAATAAAAGTACTAAAAAGAGAAATCTCTCATATAAACATAAAGTGGTCCAGCCTCTTCTCTACTCCAATGTTTCATCCAAGCGTAATGGGTAAAACAGAAATATTTAAAAACAATCTTTATGATGAGGATTTTAAAAATTCTGAAGATTATGAACTTTGGAGTCGCCTACTTTTTTCAACAAACATTATTTTTGCAAATATAAAAGAACCACTTCTTCGCTACAGAGTTTTTCCAAATTCCTTTACTCAAACCCTAAATCTGGATAAAAGGGTTATTTCTGCCCATAACACCATAAACAATATAAAACACTATACGGAGCTTAGTATGAAGGCTGAAAAAGCTTTAATCAGAATTCGTCAGGAACGCCTAGTATCCTTACCAAGACTTTTTATTGTTTGGATTGCTTACCTAAAAGCAGCGAGGGCTTTTTGTTCTAAAGAAAACTTGGGCTTTAAGGAATCGTTATTTATATACAGAAAGCTTATCTCTCTAGCCTACTTCTTAATGAAATTCATTATAAAAGAGCTATATCACATATTCAGATAATACGGCTTTAAGCCCAACTCAAATCAATATTTTTTATTTTATTGAGTAAAATTTTCTTTATAAGCTCTTCTGTTGGTTTTTTTAGAGAAGGAATTCTTTCGTGGGTTTCAACAACAATATTCCTTACACGCGCCGTTAATTTTAAATCTATCATTTTATTTAATACTTTTATCTCTTCCCCCTCTATATCAATTTTCAACAATCCAATTGGTTTATCTAATGATTCTATAAACTGAGCTATATCAAATACTTCACATTCAATAAAGTTATCTTTATCAACATTACTTTTTTCTGAGATAAGTGAAGAGGCGGTAGACCATTTAACGGGATCCTCATTACTTTTTTGATGCAGGTAAATTCTAGAAACACCCGAGTGGTCTGAGACGGCTTTATTTAGACAAACTACATTTTCATTTGTTTTAAACTTTTCTTTCAAGACCTTAAAAGCGTTCGGATCTGGTTCAATTGCATAAACAAGAACTCCCAGACGGGTCATTTTTTTAGTTACATTTCCAACATTTGCGCCGAGGTCTATTGCTATTTCACCCGGAGAAAGTCTACTGAATATTTTTTCACATTTCTTATCTCTTAAATATCTACCAATCTTTGGAAAATCGTATAACCATTTTTTAAAATCAATATATAGCTTAAATATAAAATATTTTAGGTTTACCATATTTTTTGTTTTTGATTGGAATGAATGATAAGCGCCCAAAAAATTGGAGATTTATTTTCTCTATTAAAATCGTGCTTTATGGCTAATTTTAATTCTTTGTCATACAAATCAGCATCAAAAGTTGGTTTGGAAAATTTTCTTGAAATCAAAACCGGCCATGTAAAATATTTCCATTGTAATTTTTTACCTGCCGATCCACCCAATCCGTATAAAAATATGTTTGAAGAATTACTAAACAGTCTGGTTATTTTTGAAATCGTTCTTGGAACATATTGTCTTATGCCGTGAAAAATATACAAAGGAAGACTAGCTCCGGCTGGAAAAATATGGACTTGAATAATGGGTCCATCTGTTTTCTTAACATAATCACTAATTTGCCTAAAAAAAAGTAAATCTGTATCAAAATGCTCTATGGCACTTTGTGTAATGAACATATTCGTACCCTCTGGTATTAGGGGGCTAATATCGCTTGATTTGGACTCTAAAAGGCGAAAATTAGGGTATTTCTGGCCCAATTCTGCCCAATTTGGCTTGGGTTTAGCGTCTATGCCTGTATACGAGGATATCCTTCCCTGACTAGCTTCAAAAAGCCTTATACCATACCCCCCTGAACCACAGCCTGTATCAAAAACATTAACTTCCCCAAGCTCACTAATAATCTTATCCCAAGGCAATGTCCACCAAAAAAGATCCGATAATTTTCTACCGACAGAGCTATTTTTATATGTTTTATCCCAATGCCTTTCCCAATCAGCGCCGTTAAAGTTTCTAATACTTATTTTCTTATCAAGATTTGTGTATGGAAAAGAATTATTCAAAAAATTTAAAAAGAGGTAAAAAAGTTTTTGGAAGAACCCCAAACCGGTATCGGCATTATAGTTATGAACCGATGAAGATTTTATCCCAGTAGTGAAAAATGGCATTACTTTGTTTTGAGCGGGTTGTTTTTGGCTATTACTATATTTATCATGTTTTTGGTTTATCACAATATTTAGTTATTAATTAAGTATCTCAGATGCCATTTTCTACTACGGGATTTTATTTTTTGGTGCATATAAAAAATAAATCAAAGCCAAACAGGTTTGGAGAAAACTTAGCTAATTTTTTATACTTACCTAATCCTACTATTTCTACTTTATCAAAAGATTTTTTTAATATATTTCTAAGCTCCTCTGTATGAAATTGATTTATATGTGTAGGATCACTAAGGGGTGTATATTTTTTCTGACCAATTAAATAACGGAGTCTATTTTTAAGACTAAAAGCATTTGGTACAGAGCCGACCAATTTTCCACCAGAATTAAGGTGTGAAGAAATTTTTCTAGTAACAGAATCCGGGTTATATAAATGTTCGAGTACTTCTCCAGCAACAACAACATCAAACTTTTTATCGCCCAACTCTTTCCAATCTCCATTCAGATCAATTTTCATTATTTCAATACCTAAATTTGCTTTGGCTTCAGAAAGAGCGGTTTCATCAATATCAACACCTAAAACTTTATTTGATTTTGAAAAAAAACTAGTTAATGCTCCATCGCGACAGCCTATGTCCAATACCTCTTTTCCGTCCCCGACAATATTTTTTATAGCCAATCCCCTTTCATTTTTCATAATAGAAAAACCTCTTTCCCTGTTGGTTTTATGATGCTCTGCATAGATTGTTTGTAAGCTTGTATTCACCCCGTGCGAAACAGGTTGCGGTGTTTTTTTAAAACCTTCGTCCATTAGCTTCATAATTATGTATATTTTAGTAAGCAGTCCCTCAGGATAATCATTATACTGCAACCGCAGTTTCTAACGGGGTTCATACCTTTAATTCAGAGATTAACATATTTGTAAGACTCTCAAGACTATGTTCCTTTTTTACAAAATCTTTTAGATCACTTGATATTTTATTTCTTTGTTCGCTTGTTAAAGAAAATATTTTTTTAATACCAGAAGCTACATCTTTGGGATCTAAACTTTGTAGCTGACACAAGTCATCAGCCTTATTTTTAAAGGCTGAATTGTATACCAAAATTGGTGTACCGGAGGCAGACGCCTCAAGCATCGTTTTATCTAAACTTCCGTCTGGGGTAAGGTTAATATATAAGGCGTATTTTGTATAAAGGTCTGTAGTTTCATCATGTCTAATACCAGAAACAAAAGTTAATCTTTCATTTTCCACAAGAGCCTTGGCCCTAGTTTTAATGTTTTTTTCATACTCTTGTTCTAAGGAATTCCCCGCAGAACCAATAATGTCAGCATGAAAATTTAATCCTTCTTTTTCTAACAATAAAAGTGCATCAATAAAAATGTGAATATTTTTTATTGGAGAAAGTCGTCCAAAGAAAAGAATCGAATTTTCTATTGGGGTTTTGTTTGTATTTTCATACAGTGAGATATCAATGCCGGCTGGCATAATTTTTGTTTTTTTAAATCTCGCGGTATAAGAGCTCCGTGAAGTGCACATCACTACGTTTGCTAAAAATATTGCGATGTTGGTAATAAAAGAGCCTTTTGGATGATTCCTCCACATAAGCACTCTCTTGCCAAAAATCCTCCAAATAACTCCCCCAAAAATCACATATTCTTCATTCATATGTACAAATACCGAATCGTAATTTTTTATCTCTCTTAAAATATAGCCCAGAAATTTAAAAATATATTTAGTTTTTGATTCTCTCTTCTCTTTTCCTAAAGACAAAACTTTTACATTTTCGGGAAAAGCATACTCACCTTTATATAAACAAATAACAGTCACGAAATCACAGCGCTTAGCTAATTCCTCTACCCAGCGATGAAAAAACCCAAGAACAGTATCTTTTTTGTCTATCTTTTGTGTTATTACTAAAATCCTCATTATTTTATTAATTTACTCCATTCCCCGCCTTGAATTTGCAAAAATCTTTCTTTAGAAACAATGAGGCTATCTATTACTCTTTGTGCGGAAATTCCCATAATTGTTCTTTTTTCTTGATCAAGCAATATTTTTGCTTGTTTAAAAAGAAAATCGTCATCGTTAACTGGCGACACAAAAGCAGAATTTAATTTTGCTAAATCATGAGCAATACCAACATCCGTAGAAAGTATTGCTCTGCCAGCAAGGGCTGCCTCTGCTATGGCCATCCCATAACCCTCAAAGAAACTTGTCTGTAAATATAGGTGCGCAGAAGCAAAATAATCTTTAGTATCTTCTTGCCAACCCTCAAATGCCACGTGATCTCTGACCTTTAATTTATAAGAAAGTTTTTCTAAATTTTTCCTTTGTGAACCATCTCCCAGTATCACAAGCCCCGCCCTTGGTTCAATTGTTAAAATATTTTTCAAAAGTCTTAATGATTGTTCAATGTTTTTCTCTGGTTCAAGCCTTGCAATAGTAAGTATTATCAAACCAAATCCCGGATATTTATTTGGAAGAAAGCTTCTATTGCCATAATCAAGTTCCTTACGAATAGTAATCGGCAAAACATAAATTTTATCTTTTGGGACAATATTCAGAATTGACTCCCCAACGATGTTTGATACTACTCGCACTCTGTCTGCACCTCGTAAAACTTTACGTGCTATTGGAATACGAATCTTGTGAAGAAGGGATTGTTTTCTAAACCAAGGGCTCATTATGTCTCCATGTATCTGCATTTCTAAAGGAAAGTGAAATTTCTTTTTTATTGCAGTGCCCGCTAGCCCCGTATCAAACGGATCCTGAGTGGTAATAATTGTGTTTTTAGAATTTAGACTATTATCAAATATTATTTTTTGAGCTTTTTTAACGATGGTTTTTACTCGCAAAAATGGTAACCCCCTTCCTATGGGATAAACAAAAACATTTTCCGCAAGTTTGTATTCCTCCCCATTAGCACTAACTATAATAAAAATTTTATTTGCCAAAACACCATAAGAAGCTAGTCGCAATGAAACGGCCGATTTTGGGTCAGATAATTTTGGATCCCCACCAATGATAATTACATTTAAATCCTTTTGGTTCATATAAATTTCTTTATCACCATAATATTATCGCCTGTAACCTTCTCCCATGAATTGTCCATCGGCAGGTCACGAACGTCAGAAACGGCTTTTTCATAATTCTTTTCATTAAATAAATACACCAGTTTTTGTTTCAATTCTTCTTTGTTTTCTGGATCAAATAGAAATTCTTCTGGCAAATTTAGAGAGAGGCCATGTCCTTTTGAAAGAAGCACTGGTTTTCCAAATGAAAGAGCTTCAAGTATAAAATTGGGGCTAAATTCGCTTAGGGCTGGACCAATACAGATGCTGGATTCTTTTATATATTGAAATAAATTTTCTTGAGTCATTGGATCAAAAAACAAAACTTTTTCTTTTAAGTCCATAGAATTGACCAATTCAATTAGTTTGTTTTTATCAGGGCCACTTCCTATCAATGAAAGTTTCCCTATTCCAACCTCCTTAAATGCCTCAATAACTAGAGGTAAGTTTTTATAACTAACAAAACGGCCACCAAATAAAATAACTGGCTCATTTGGTAACACAAAAGAAGAATCTTCTCTTTTAAATAAAGGATTATTAATAAATTCTATTTTGTTTTTTTCTACACCATAATAGTTCTGGTAAAAAGCTCCAAAAAAATTATTTGAAACTATTATGGCGTTCGCCTTACGCACAACAAATTTTATTGTCTTAAATAAAAGTGATTTATCTTTTTTATGAAGACCCAATTCGTAATACTTCTTAATGGGCATAAGGCGCCTTCCTTTCTCTACTTCTCTTTCCCAAATTGGATCGCCCCCTATTCTTATAATGAAAGGTTTTCTAAATATTTTTGCAATTAGACACGCAGGAAGCCCCGCAGATGTTGGATCAAAAGCATAAACTAGTTTAGAAAATGGAGCATAAATAAAAATGATTAGAAAATAAAAAAACCATTGCAAAATTTTAGGGAATTTTCTAGAAATACGAATAATTTTGAAACCCAAATCTGTATTTGATGGATCATCGCCATAAGCAACAACAACAGGCCTAAAACCCTCCTTTTTTAGCCTTTCAGCTATCTTTCTAACGTGTATGGCGGGGCCCCCAATATCTGGGAAAAATGCCCCTGCAGCTAAGAGAATTTGCATATATAATTGCCTTACATTATGTCTAATAAGCCCAAAATAGCAATTGTTGGAGTGGGGCGTTGGGGTAAAAATTTACTGAAAGAATTTGACCAACAAGCAGATGTTGTATGGGTATGTCATAACAGTTCAGACGACACAAATAAATTTTTATCTGAAAATTTCCCTTCCGTAAAAATAACAACAAATTTTTTAGAAATTCTTGAGGATAAAACCATAGATGCAGTAGTTATTGCCACCCCCACTGTTACCCATTTTGAAATTGCAGAAAAAGCTATGGGGTCTGGGAAACATGTATTTCTAGAAAAACCGGGCACTACAAAGTCACAAAATTTAGAAAAACTGGCTGAAAATGCTAGGGAGAAAAAATTGATTTTTGTGGTTGGTTACGAATTTCCTCACCACCCCGCATCAAAAAAACTAAGTGAGTTATTAAACGGAAAAAAAATAAAGAGCTTACTCTTCTTGTGGCAAAAATGGGGTACTTTCTATTATGACTCTGTGCCCCACCTCCTTTCTCATGATGTGTCGGTTTCTAAATATTTAGGAGTGGAAAACATTTTGCCAATCACGCACAAGCGAATACCAGTTATCTCTGACTCGGACATTATTGAAACGGAGTTTAGTGGAGACAATGATGTCTATATAAAATCCATAATCAACAGGGCAAGCCCAAAAAATACTAAAGAATTAACTGTGATTCTAGAGGACACCACTTATGTTTGGAGTAATAATGAATTGTTTGAGATTGATAAAAAAAGCGAAACATTTAATAAAATCGATATAGAACAAACGACCCCTGTTGCGAATGAAATTAGAGATTTTCTATCTTCAATAGAATCTGGAAACCAACCAATTTCAAATGGAGTTTTTGCTGTTGGTGTCTATAAAATTATCGAGAGCGTAATAAATTTACTACGCTAAGCAAAACTTTTATTGCTTTGCTTTTGCAAGTTTTGAAAGCCACTTTTCATGTTCAAGATACCATTCTACAAACTTTTTTAAACCAACTTTTATATGGGTCTTTGGTACAAAACCAATATCTCTTTTTAAATTCCTTGTATCGGCGTGAGTTTTTAAAACATCAGCAATATGTTTCGGCTCATGTTTTATTTCTGCTTTTTTATTTAGAACAGCCTCAAATTCTTTTATTAAATCGCCTACCTTCACAAGAGAGTCGCCTCCAATATTGTATATCCTGTGTCCTGTTTTATGTTCTTTTCCTAAAAATCCTATCAATGCCTCTACAACATCATCAACATAAGTAAAAGAGCGCCACATATTTCCTTTGTTATAAACAGTTATTGGATTACCTTTTTGGATATTGTCTATGAAATTAAAAAACGCCATATCTGGACGACCCCAAGGCCCATACACAGTAAAAAATCTGAATCCGATCATATCCATATCGAACAAATGATTATATGCATGGGCCATCACTTCGTTTGCTTTCTTTGTAGCCGCATACAAAGACATCGGAGTATCTGTAACATGACTTTCTTTGAAAGGCATCTTTTTATTCTTTCCGTACACAGAACTTGATGATGCATACAAAACTCTTTTTATTCCCGTTTTACGCGCTGCTTCAAAAACAGAGAGCGTGCCAAGGTGATTGGATTTCGCATAAACCCATGGGTTTATAAGGGAGTATCTAACCCCAGCCTGAGCTGCTAAATGTATAACGGAGCTTGGTTTC
Organism: uncultured Candidatus Saccharibacteria bacterium; assembly: GCA_964364225.1. Lineage (GTDB taxonomy): Bacteria > Patescibacteriota > Minisyncoccia > Phycocordibacterales > Zambryskibacteraceae > 12-FULL-44-12b. The sequence continues at coordinate 33,338 of CAYIKP010000008.1, forward strand.
TCTTTTTTGAAGATAGCTTCTACCTTTTTTTCACTAGAGATATCAACTTTGTAGAAGGTGTACTTTTTAAATTCTTTAAGAAGCTTATTTCTCCTTAATTTTATTATGGGGTCATAGTAATCGTTTAGATTATCCATTCCTACGACAGAATGCCCATCGGCAAGAAGGCGGTGGGCTACGTGGAAACCTATAAATCCTGCCGATCCGGTGACTACTATTTTCATGGCTTAAGAAAGCCACTCTACCACAAAACGCGTTAATTGAAAAGAGCCGTACGTTCGTCTGAACGTACGGCTCTATGTAACCTACCGAAACTCGACTTAAGAGCTACTGGGCGTAGCCACTCGAGTCTTGGGTACAGCCGGCACTGGCTGTGATGGAAGCTGATCGCACATCTGCTTGAGCCTCTTCAGCAGAACGCTCTGAACAGGATTCGGGTGGCAAAAACCACTGTTTAGGAGCCACTCCGCCTGATCAGAATACTTAACCAACTCCACGGCCCGAGCAAACGTTGCCTCTGCCAGCAACCGTGTTTTCTCGCCTGAGACCCCTTCCCTGTAAAAGAAGTGCTCCATCAAGCTTCGATACGAAGCAAAGCTTGACAGGTCCTTCGCTATCATGCGGTAGAGGCGCCTGGTCTTCCACGTCTCGTAATTCAAGCCGATGGAAAAGCCCACCACAAGTGCAAGCGAAACCAGCAACATCACCACGATCAATGACATAAACATTACCCCTGTTTTATGGCGTGATTACTTCTCTCTTACTTATCCATTACTATCATATAACATTTATGCTTATATTGTCAATAGCTAGTTTAGCCGAGTATTTTAGCCATATTTTGGGCTATTAAAGTCCAATCATATTTTTCTTTGACCAAATTTTTAGCACTAGTAATGATTTTTGTTTTTTGTTCTAAAGACAAACTTGCCACTTTTTGCACTACTTCCGAAATATTTTTTATATTATCTGCTTCGCACATAAAACCAGTCTGCGCCTGTCCTGAGCCTGCCTGCGGTGAACTTGTCGAATCCGTCGAAGGATCTTTCAAAAAATCTACAATTCCACCGACCGGAGTTCCTATGATAGGAATGCCAACGGCCATTGCTTCAATAAATGAATTCCCCATTCCCTCTGAACGCGAGCACCTGATAAAAATATTTGAAGTTTTTAAATATGGCACTATCCTATCGTGCGGAATAAATCCTAAAAATTTGACCCGCTCTTCAAGCATTAATTTTTTTGTGAGATCTTTTAACTTTTTTTCTTCTTCTCCAACACCCACCACTACAAAAATAAAATTTGGTGGCAACAGTGGAAGTGCTTTAATAACCGTATCAATACCATTTTTATGTGTTAAACGTGAAGTTGTTATTAAGACAACGTCTTTATCATTAGCTCCAATTACTTTCCTTGCACCCAACAGATCATCACTATTAAAATGTTTTTCAAACAAAGAAAAGTCAACTCCATTTGGTATCACTACTCCCTCACTAAAGCCCATTTTAGTTGCCCATCCTGCCAAAAAAGTTGAAATTGTTTGCACCTTTTCAGCATTTCTAAAACCATATTTTAATAGTGGCAAAAACGGCAAAATGTGGGGGCGCTTAAAAACTCTTGCAAATGGATCGCCATCTTGGAGTGTTAAAACATACGGTGTTTTGTTTCCCCAAAAGATTCTCATTAAAGATATTGGGAAAAGCATGTAAGTCATCACTGCCCAAAAACGATCATATTTTTTAACACTATTAAGACCCATTGCCATAGTTATAGCCCTTGGTATGAAAAGTATTTTATTTAAATAAGAAGAATTTGGTCCTACTCTGTACACCGTAACATTTCCTATTTTTTCTATAGTTTTTTGAGATTCTTCAAAACGCATCGTGACCATATCAAACTCAATACCACTCACCCTGTCGGTAATTTCTTTTATGGCCACCTCTGCTCCCCCAACGATTGGGTAATACGCTAGAGAAAATATAAGTATTCGTGTCATTTAGATATTGAGAATACCCGAAACTGCCCCTTTAGTCTATTGATAAAATTTTCCGCAATTCATCCTCTGGAATTTCATTTTGATGCGAAGTTTTTCTTGGTTCACTTGGTTTTTGGGGTGGTTGGTTTTGAGTTTTCGGTTGTTGATTATTATTTATAGGTTGCTGGTTACCCTTAGGAACTAGGGACGAAAGGGCATCTTTAAGCGCATTCACTTTTTCTCCAGTAGGGCGTTTATTATCCTCTCTTTTATCTGGATTATTTTTTTGAGCAACATCTTGAAACGAAATTGGTCTAGGTGGTACTTGTTGTGGTTCTTTCTTAACCTCTACTTTTACATTTTCCATTGGAGTAGCAACACCAGTTTTTATTGCTTCAAAAAGAGCCTGCTTCATATCTGCCCTCGGTTGTAACTCTATGGGTGAGACCCTTGGTTCTTTATTTTGCCCTTCATTTCTATTGAAATTTCCGCCACTATTACCTCCGCCATATCCTCCCCCTCCACCACCAGCGTATCCGCCCCCTCCAAAACCACCACCGCCTTTATTTTTCTTTCTTTTTTCTGCTTCAAATCTTTCATCTTCACCCTCCAAATACCAATCTCTTATTTCAATTTCAACTTTATCTTTAGGACGAGCAAAATGTTCTCTCGAAGAATTTAAAATATCTTTTTGATTATTTATTTCTGGTTTCTCTATTGGTGGCATAGACGTAGCAGAAAAAGGCTGAGAGCCAATGCCGTCTATCATGAGCGTTAAATACATTTGAAAACGTCCCAAGTTCACTAAATCTTCAGCCGTAAATGTCGGCATAAACAACTTTTCTAGCAACTCTGCATCTAATGGACCCACACGAAATGCAACCGTAGTTCCAACGTTTCCAAAAACAGCAGAACGTACCTCCTCGGACATTTGATCTACATATTGATGTGCAATAGTTAGATTTAGTTTATATTTTCTGGCCTCAGATAAAATATCCGCAAAAGATTCGTTGGCAAAAGATTGAAATTCATCAACAAATAAATAAAAGTTTGGTAAGCCCTGAAGAACACTATCTGGCACATCTGCTCTAGACATCGCGCCCAAATAAATCTTAGTAATAAGCATTGAACCTAGAAGGTTGGCGTTGGCCTCACCTACCTTCCCCTTTGAAAGGTTTGCGATAAGAATTTTTTTATTATCCATAACACTACGAACATCAAAGGAGGAGTGCTTTTGCCCAACGATATTTCTAACTAATGGATTAGCAGTAAATTGACCAATTTTATTTTGAATAGCAGCGCCCGCTTCTTGCATATATCTTTCACCATATTTTTCAAATTCATCTACCCAAAAAGATTTTACTGAAGGATCCGAAATATTGGCAACTACTTTTTGGCGATACCACTTATCTGAAAGCATTCTGTTGACCCCAAGGAGTGTTGATTCGGGATATTCCAAAAGCGCTAGAAGAATATTGTTTAAAATGTACTCCATTCTGGCAGACCATGCGTCCACCCATATTTTTTTGAACGCAGACATTAAACCAGAAGCCACCAAGTGCCTCCTATCTTCCCCCACATCTTCCATTACATTAAATGAAACTGGATGATCTGTGTCGAAGGGGGCAAAATAAATAACATCTTTAATTCGATGTTCTGGAACATATTCCATAATGAGGTCCGCGGATTTTCCGTGTGGATCTATAAAGGCAAAGCCATTCCCATTTTGAATATCTTGCACCGCCATATTTTCAAGAAGGGTTGATTTGCCCATTCCTGTTTTTCCAATGACATAAACATGTCGAGTGCGATCTTTTTCTTTGATACCAAACTTTATATGCTTGTTACGAGCATCAGTTTCGCCAAAATATGTTATCTGTTCGTTTTCTTGCATAGAACTTTACATATCATTATACCCCACACTTTTACGGCTTTAATTTAAATTGTGCTATCCAAAGGAATTACTATTCCTTTGGATTGACAAATTAATTGAAATATATGAATATCTTATAAAGAAGTACAATCCCCACAAGGAGGCGTTATTGAGTAAGACGGCGACTCGAAAGACTCTGGTAGAGAGAGTAATCACTCACTGGAACAACACGGAGGAAATCCTGCCTGAGGTGTACGCGATGAAAGCCAAGGCGCTCGAGGAGCTTATCGAGGAAATTCCGACAAGTCATTTCGAACTCATCAACGCACTCCGGGGGGTGATCTAGTTCTACCAAGCCCCTGCCTACAATGGTGGGGGCTTTCGGTTTTAACTTTTTAAATTACTCTGGTAAAAGTGCTGATTTTGTATAAGTATTCCCAGCGTCCCACAACATCCAACTGTCAATTCCCGAATCATATGTCGCTTTAATTTGAGCGCGCACCATTTCTGCTGTATACGGCACAGGATAATCATTATCTTGAAGCCAAGGCCTAAACTCTACAGTAGTTGATGCAATATTATCGTTATAAAACTTTAAACGCTCCATAGCTCGCGACATTGAAAAATGTACTATGTCGTAAGGAATTTTATTAGGATCAGCCCAACCATTAAAACCATTAGGATAGTGGGAGGGATAAACCATTGGGGCAATAAAATCAAAATAAGGAAATGCATTTTCTATAACTTGTCCAATATTTAAGTCGTCTGTGTTTGTTGTCGTCATTCCAAAAAGGTCTGCAGACATAACTACCCCCGTTGGTTTTAAATTAATATTTAAATATTCAAAGAAGTTTTTAAGCATTGCTGGCTTTGTGGAAGTTCCTGAAAGAGTAAAGTGTGCGTCTTTCATGTTTCCATCAGAAGGATAACGAATGTAATCAAAATTAATTTCATCAAAACCAATATTGTGTGCATCTTTTGCCATCTGCACTATGTAGTCCCAATATTTTGTTGCTCCCACATCCACAAATCCTAGTCCTTTTCTGTCTTTCCATATTCCTCCATCACTGTATTTTTTTACCGCCCACTCTGGATGAAGCTTTGTTATTAAAGGATCTTGAAAAACTGATATACGCCCAATCACATAAATATTACCTGCGTGAAGTTTGTCTATAAAATCTTGCATGTCTTTAACCTTGCATCCCGATCCCCCGTCATAATCTCCAAAAGAAACTGAGCCGGTGGAATCTTTTATATCTATGACAACTGCATTTAATTCTGTGTCCTCAATGAGCTTTCTCATACTCTCTCGCCAATCTCTGGTTGAGGCAACGCAGGCTGTCATATAAATCCCTTTGACAGCATCCGGTGTTTTTATATGAGTCACTTCACGAGGCTTTGGAACAGCTGGAGTAGAGGTAGCTTCTGTTGAAATTAAATTAACAGCAGTAAGTCTTGGAATATAAACCACTCCCAAGGAAACTAAAATGAAAACAGAGGCAATAGAAATTATGGTTTTTTTTGTTTTTCCTAATTTCCCTAACATATTAAATTTGTTCTGTTTGATTAGATTTCGATGAATCATCCTTTGTTGTTGAAAGTGAGGCTTCTTCTTGATTAGTACTTTCTACAAAAACAGGATTCTTTTCCTTTCTTCTTCTTGGCCTTCTATCTTTTATAATTCTTTTTTCAATGGTTTTTCTCCCGGCTAATACCATGAGAATAAGCCCGCCTACCACCTGTAAAAACGATTCAAAACCGCCCGGAAATCCAAGTACTGGCATAAAAAACACCACAAGGCCTATAAAAAATATTGTTTTTCTGTTTTGCATTTGAGACATTCTAACATTTCTTTGGGCTTTATAAATAGGCCATTTTTTGCTATATTCTCATGGCAATGCGCGCATAGCTCAGCTGGTAGAGCATTCGACTGATACTCGAAAGGTCCTAGGTTCGACCCCTAGTGCGCGCACAGTGACGAATGAGTCGTGGAATACGGAAGCTCGCTTACGTATTCCACGCGAGTGAGGAAAATGTCTGGGTAATCCCAGACAAGAGAAATTAAAAAAATTTTCTTAAACAATGAGTAATTCAAAAAAAACTATAAAAATCGGCTTTATTGGTCAGGGGTGGATAGGTAAAAACATGGCTGACGATTTTGAGAATCGAGGCTATCAAACTGTTCGTTATGGCCTTGAAGCTCCTTATAACAAAAACAAAGAAGCTGTATCAAAGTGCGATATTGTATTTATTGCCGTTCCCACCCCCACCACTCCAAAGGGCTTTGATAACACTATATTGAAAAAAGTCATACCTGTTGTAGGTATTGGAAAAATTGCTGTAATCAAGTCAACAATTATTCCAGGCACAACAAATATGCTTCAAAAATTAAACCCTAAAATTTTTGTAATGCACTCTCCTGAATTTTTAACAGAAAAAACAGCAGCCCTTGATTCTGCTAACCCAAACAGAAATATCGTTGGAATTCCTATAGAAAACAAAGCTTATAAAATAAGAGCCAAAAAAGTTTTATCGGTTCTCCCTAAAGCACCTTACGAGTTAATTGTTGGCGCAAAGTCTGCAGAATTTATTAAATATGCCGGCAATAGTTGGTTTTATACAAAAGTAGTTTATATAAATATGCTTTACGATATCGCAAAAAAACTACATCTTGATTGGGAAACTATTGCCGTTGCACTTTCAGCAGACCCTCGTATTGGATCCACCCATTTGAGGCCAGTACACCAAGGTGGGCGTGGCGCAGGCGGACACTGTTTTATAAAAGATTTTGAAGCACTTTTAAGGCTCTATGGAAAACTCATTGGAGATAAAGAAGGAATAAATCTGTTTAGTGCATTAAGAACCAAAAACAATAAACTTCTACTCTCTACAAAAAAAGATTTAGATATCTTTTACGGGGTTTATGGTAAAAACTACAAAAATAAGTAAATTGTGTGCGTTATAATGTTCTTATGAATAAAAAACAAAAACTGGCGCTCCTTTTACTTCGTTTAGCAACAGGTTGGTATATGTTTTACGCAGGTATTACGAAGGTAATGAATCCGGATTGGTCTGCGGCAGGCTATTTGAATAGCGCAAAAAATTTTACAGAGTTTTTTAGCTGGTTTGCTTCACCGGCCGTTTTGCCATATACCAATTTCGCCAATGAATGGGGACTTACCCTTTTGGGAATATCACTGATTTTAGGAGTTTGGGTAAAATTAAGTTCAAAGCTAGGAATAGTGTTAATGCTCCTCTATTACTTCCCTATCTTGGATGGATTAAAACCTGATGCGCATTCATTCATTGTGGATCAACACATAATATTTATTTTGATTCTTCTATTTTTTGCTTTTACACCAAAAGGCGAACTATGCGAGTTGAACAGAAAATTTTTAAAGAAATAAAACAGAAAGGCCGCGAATCCTTCTGAATCAGGACTCGCGGCCTCCGCACATCAATGGCTAGTTCATCCACCACACAGGTCCCAAAATCACCATCCGCGTGAGGACGAACGTGATAACAAAGATAAGAAGTGCCGCTTCAAAAGCATTCGCAAGCGACACGTACCCGTCCCTTCCATCCGTTTGGACTTTTGGCCCAATATTGATCATTGGATACTCCTGTTCGAGAGACTCCTACGACCTTCTTTCTGGTGTCTAGTATATACCTATTTATGCTTTTTGTCAATAGCTTATAAAATAGCTGAACAGAGCCATTAATCAAAAAACACCCATCAGGGTGTTTTTTGATTAGAGAAATTTAACTTTCTCTTGTTTCGTTCATTGTTGTTCGTCTTTCCGAACTGTCCTATGAATTTAGGCTCATCATAATTGCCATTATGTCCTCGTTCACCAAAGGGTGAACGAATACACAATATCGACGCACATTTCCTTTTGGGAAATAATCTCTTGAATGAATCCACGAGCAGCTTCCGCTACCCGTGCCTTGTTACGACTTACTCCCTGTTACCGAACTTACCGTAGGCCGCCATACGGCGGACTTTGGGTATTCCCGGCTCCCTTGAGTTGACGGGCGAATATTTTCGTTAAACTACGAATTGATGTTCCCACCGTGCGGACGGATTTCCCGTACACGGCGAGCTCTAATGCATTGTTTGCTTTAAGGCAAACATCTTTCTTAATCCGGTTGTATTTAGATGCTTATTTTCTGAAATCATTTTCATAAGTTCGCAAAATATTTCAAAATCTTTTCTTTTAGAATTGAATTTGAGTTTATTTTTACGAAAAAATGGAATGATTTTTTCTATAAGTTCTTTTCTATTGTAGACCTCGTATCTGAAGCAATTTTGATGGTTTGGACGCGTATCTTTTTGAAAATACACGCTTCCGCAATCAAAAAAATCTTTCAATGAATACAGAATATCTTTGTCTTTTTCAACAAGTTTTATATAAAATTTCGGCTCAACGACCACTCGTCGTTGTGCTTTCTTTTCTATATCAACATTCCGTATATAAACAGTGAAGCTTCCTTCACCGTCTACAAGGCCCACAATATAATCTGGCGTAAGATTTTGCATATTGAGTGAGTTCCTTCATCCCGAATTATTATGTGAGGGACTACTATGACTCAGCTGACTTCTGACGCTGCGTAAGTTTATTATCTCATTTATTAAAATGAGAACAGCATCAGATCTCCACAGGTCACTCTAGATTCTCTTCCAAACATCCTTACAAGCTTTTCTTGAATCTTCCCTATCCTCACCGCCCACTGATAGGTCGATTGGCTTTTTTGTGTAAGGCTGCTCTTTGCTTTCAGATCCTCCACCAGATACCTCGCGATATCTGGCTATCTTTCTGCTATCCGCTTTCACGGAAGTGGATTTTAACCACTTAGAAAATAGAGCTGCTGCGCGCTTTTATTGTGAGTACAAGACTTGAGAACGTATTCACCGCGGTA
>CAYIKP010000009.1:0-7262 GCA_964364225.1 uncultured Candidatus Saccharibacteria bacterium
CCCACAACGGATCGTGGGTTTTCGTTTATAAAAATTTAAAAAAATAAGAATGTTGTAAAAAACTAGTGTGTTAAAGTGCCTGCGATTGCGAGCATTTTAACACATTGGGTTTTACTGAAATTAACCCTTTAGATATGTAGAAAAAAAGAATTATCTATGATGAAATTCATATTCCTCTCCCAAAACTCTACCTACTGTTTCAACAACAACCGAATCATCTCTGGTACGAGATTTATTACATATCTCTAACCGACTTCCGCCATTCCTAGCTTCTACAGACCAATCCTTACCTAATGCATCTACTATTTTCCTTTCAAGATCAACTGGTACATCTTGGGGATTCATTTGAATATCAATATTAAATACATATTCTCCTTCATGTCCTGGCATATCAAATATCAACCATGCCCTTGGTCTTGGCTCTTTCTCAACGGATAATGACTCTTCGCTCATATTGGTAATTATAATATCAAATCTATTTTTTTAGATATGTAGCCAAAAAGGAATTTTTAAACCCTTCAAAGGTATCATTGAAAATTGATTCCCTCATGTCGGCAACTAGTTTTAAAATAAATCTTAAGTTGTGCATTGTGCCCAAAATTGGCCCGAGCATTTCATTGCTTTGATATAAATGGCGCAAGTAGGCACGAGAAAATTTTGTACCACTAGTCCCGTTTTGCGGGTCGGGCAAGCAAACAGGACAATCACATTTGGAATCAATGGGTGAAAAATCTTTTTCAAATTGAGCATTTGTAATATTTATTTTCCCTGTATGTGTATACAGGGTACCCTGTCTACCATTTCTGGTTGGCGCCACACAATCAAACATATCTACACCATTTTCAACACCTAAAAACAAATCCTCTGGTTCCCCTATTCCTAATAAATGCCTTGGTTTGTCTTCGGGCAATTCTTCATTCACCCACCTCACAGCACTATGTAAATCTGATTTATCAAAAGAGCCCCCTATTCCAAATCCTTCAAATCCTTCGGCAAGCTCAGGACCAGTCCTCATATTAGCAATTGTTTTTGCACTTTTTCGGCGGAGTTCTTCATCGCGACCACCCTGAATAACGCCGAACAAAGATTGAGTTTCAGCGTTTACCTTTGACTTATGAAAATCCAATGAACGCTTAGCCCAGCGATGTGTTCTTTCAAGTGCCTCTTCCTGATATCTCCTGTCTTCTGTGGGTGATGTGCATTCATCAAATGCAAAAATAATATCTGCACCAATTGAGTGTTGTATTTCAATAGACTTTTCTGGAGTGAAATAATGAATTGAACCATCTAAATGTGATTTGAAAGAAACGCCATCAGCACCGATTTTTGCTAGTGGAATAACTGGGTCTGAAATCGCCCTTTCTGGAATTAATTTTGACGGATCCTTTTCTTGAATTAATTTTGAAATATTTTTTCCAAATGCGGAACCAAGTGAAAAAACTTGAAAACCTCCAGAGTCTGTAATTGTAGGGCCATACCATCCGGAAAATTTTCCAAGACCGCCCGACTGTTCTAAAACTTCAGTTCCAGGTTGTAAATATAAGTGATATGTATTTGCGAGAATTGCTTGAGCACCTAAATTTTTTATTTGTTCTGGTAATAAGCCTTTCACTGTGGCTTTTGTTCCAACAGGAATAAAAGCGGGAGTTTGAATGTCACCATGTGGTGTATTTATTACTCCAGCTCGCCCCAATTTTCCTTTAATACGTTTCTCAATCTTAAATTCCATTTTTAAAGCCTATCATAAGCCATATTTGGGGGTTTATATTTTATACTTGACAAATATATTTATAGGTGTATAATATGTAGTGGAAAACTTGCTAGTAAACCCAGTAAAAGGAGAGCATTAATGAGAGCTCTTTGGAGCTTGTTCATTGTTGTTGCCGCAATTTCCACAGCGGCAACAGAGCACAGCGGTTGGGCCATGTTCTTCGGAATTTTGATTCTGATTGATACGTCTGTGGATATCATGGACTTGATCAACAAGCGGGCTGATGAAATTCTCGCAGAAATGCGAAAAAGATCGTCTGTCTGAAAGCACACATGGGCGTCGCGTGATTTATCACGCGGCGCCTTTTCGTTTGCTAAAAACTTTGAAGCGAGAATATTGATTTTAAATGCATTGGTGACCTTTTGTCGCTCGCATTTAAAATCAATATTTGAGCGTCTTTTATTTACCCACCTTCACTAACTCAACTTCAAACAAAAGTGTTGAGTTTGGTGGAATAGTACCTGCTTGCTGTGCTCCATAGCCTAGTGCTGGAGGAATAACAATTCTTCTCACAGAGCCCACTTTCATTCCTGTTATTCCACGATCAAAGCCGGGTATTACATCCCCCTTTCCTAGAGTAAACGTAAATGGCCCACGATCTTTTGATGAATCAAACTGTGTTCCGTCTGTAAGAAGTCCTGTGTACTGAACCGAGACAACATCCCCTGCCTTTGCTTCTTTTCCGTCACCCACCTTTACATCAATAATTCCTATTTGATCATCTCCAATTTTTGGTATTTGATTTTGTTCCATTGTTTTTTGTTCTTGTCCTGGTAATGCCAAATTCACATCTGCTGTATTTTTAGCTGCTTCAAATGTGTGTGTATCAGAATTTGAAACGAACTTATTGGCTATTGGTGCCCAAATATTTTGCCAAAAAACATAAGCGACCACTATTAATGCAACCGTTATAGCTACCCATGTGCGTGTATGTATATTTTTCATCCTGTTAGAAGTTATTTAATATTTATTTTAATTTATAAAAGAAAGCCGTCAGGCGGATTTGCTCAATGGTCCTTATACTAAAAGCTCCATTAGCCAAACTTCTAACGGGATTCATATTCGTAAATTGTACATTACTAGATAAAAAAGACTAAATAATTACCCACACCCGTTTAAAATTAAACCCGTGTAAAATACTCCTTATGAAAGAAGATACAAAAGATATGTTGACCCTGAAAGAGATGCAGGAGACTTCGCGAGAGCGAGTGCATGAAATTTCTAATGAATTTACTAACGGCTTTAACTTTCTAGAGCAATTTGGAAGATCTGTTTCCTTTTTTGGTTCTGCAAGAACTGCTGAAAACGGCCCTTATTACCAAAATGCTAAAGAGCTTAGTAAGAAAATAGTGACAGAGCTTGGGTATTCAATAATAACTGGTGGAGGTCCTGGAATAATGGAGGCGGCCAACAGAGGCGCAAAAGAGGCTGGCGGAAAATCAATCGGAATGACCATTCGCCTACCCCAAGGTCAAACTACCAACCCATATCTCACTCATCATTTAGATTTTTATTACTTTTTTGCTCGAAAAGTCTGCCTTACTTTTGCTTCAGAGGCGTTTATTTTTTATCCGGGTGGATTAGGAACCCTTGATGAACTTACAGAGGTGTTAACTTTAATTCAGTCTAGAAAAATTGAGAATGTTCCGGTTTTTTTGGTTGGTAGTGAATACTGGAAAGGTTTTGATGAGTTAATAAAACACTCACTACTTGAAAGAGGGTTAATAGATCAGGATGATATTGCTATATATGCAATTGTCGATAACCATGAAGATATAGTTCGCACTATAAAAGGAATACCTGTTAGAGCTTGGCTACCATTTGACCATAATGGCGGATTGCCTAATGAAAATTTAGACCAAGAATAAGAATCGCTCGGGTTTGGTTTCTAAAAGCGAGCGACATAAGGTCACCAATGCTTTTAGAAACCAAACCCTCGCTCTAAAATTTATAAACTCTCAAATAATTTAATGGAATGAAAAAAGGGTCGACGCATTGCGTCGACCCTTTTCGTTTACCGATTCCTCACATTACCATCATCGTCACAGCACCACCTACCCCGAGTGGTTCCTCCGTGTCCGGAAGAATCACCCTCGGTCGACGCACCTTCAAACTGGCTTCTTCGCCACCAGTGTGAACGCTCGGGTATCCATTCGTGTTCGTGATGTGAAAACGAATGCTAGTGCCGGCCGGTGTGAAAGAAAAGGTGCCCCCGCGATGAATCTTGAGGAGCTTCGTTTCAGACACGATGGTCACTTGGTGATCGCCATTCCGGATGTGGTCCGTAGACTGCCCACGAGCGACACAGAAAACGCCGCTGTTCTCGGCAATCCGTAGTGGGTGATGCGTGCGAATCGTGCCATCACTCGTGAAAGGAATGGCAGGCTTCCCAGGTTCTCCCACATTGCGCGACGAAACCAGAACGATGATAGCGCCCGACGAGTCATTTGCCTTTGGGCTGACGAATTTCCCGTCGGCAATCGAAGCTCGCAGAATTCTGCTACCGCTCATAGCCGGCCTGTCGTCCACATTGATGGGGACAAAGACCTGCTTACTGCGGTCGTTAAGGGAATGATCTCCGATGGCAACCCCATCTTCAAATACAATGAGGCCATCTAGGAACGTGGGGCCACTTTGGGGTGGCGTGCTAACGAGGTTCAATCTCCAACACTGCAAAATGCAACTCCTGTCGGTTGATGTTTAGATATCGGAACGAAGTGTTCCTTTACTAATATAACCCACATTTTATATAAAAGCAAATAGCTGTAAAATGGCTTAATTCAGGTATAATATTCTCAATAACATGAGAGCAATAATAAATCTTTTCGACAAAATTGAAGATGGGGTACGTGGAATTCTTTCCCGTCATCCCTTCATTTATGCGTTTATAGGTGCCGTAGGAATAGTGCTTTTATGGAGAGGCATCTGGCATACAGCAGACACTATTACCTTTCTAAATGGACCAGTTTCAATTGTGCTCGGATCAATAATCCTTCTAATAACAGGTGTTTTTGTCTCTTCTTTTGTTGGAAGCAGACTCATTCTTTCTGGCCTAACTGGCAAGAAAAAAATGACAGATAAAACTTTAGATGAAATAAAAAAAGAAGAAGAGGAATTAAAGGGTTTTGAAAAAAAGGTAGAAGCAACTCTAAATAAGATAGAAGAAGATATCTCTGATATTAAGCGGGAATTAAAATAAAAAAACCGCTTCAATTTTGTCGAAAAACGGTTTTTTTATTTTTTGTTATCTCCCGAGAAGTTTTTTGTATGTGTACTTCCCTACTGGAAGATACGCAACGGCAAGAGATGCAATTAATAGCGTGAGAACAAATTGTGATGCTACAAAACCTTGTGCTCCGTGCACAAAAGCAATTGCCCCAATCATTATTGCAACAAAGAACCAAGCTATTTGTGTTGTCCAAATTCCTAGTAACATCATTATTCCACCCAAGAACTCAATAGCTGCAACTAAATAAGCAAGAATTACTGGAATACCCATTGAGCTAAATCCTTGAACTGTTGCACCTAGGTGTGTTAATTTCCCCCAACCAGCGTGAATAAAAACTATTGCGAGTGCCAACGAATTAGAAAATCTGCTATGTCGTGATTGTCTTTGTTGTAATACTTATGCATAAATAAAATTTAAATTTTAATCAGTAAATTATAACTTATATAAAAAATACTAGGAAAAAATATAAAAAGAAACGCCCAGCGAATTTCTCGCTGGGCGTTGGTAGAGCTCCTTAGAGCTCCTTGAACAAATCACGCAATTCGGTGCAGAAGGTCGCAAACTTCGGAAGCCTCCGAATATCAGGCTCCCAAGCGAGACCCATATCAATAAGATTGAACTCGTGCTTGATATAGGCCCCAGGAATGAAATTACCCTCCCCATCCCTATCGCGACCCAAGACAATGATGTGATCGGCCACTGCTACCGCCGCACTGATTTCGTGCGTAACGACAACAGTAGTGTTGAACTCATTGAGAAGTGAAATCTCCTGAATGAGTGCAACAACCTTGTCCACCATGAGCGGGTCAAGGCCCGAAAACGGTTCGTCCATAAGCACAACATGCTCCGAACACATCAACTGCTGTGCAATGGCAACTCGCTGACACTGACCACCAGAAAGTTGAGCGGGCCAGTGATCATACCGATCACGCAAGCCAAACCCCTCGAGAAGCGCCATTGCCTTTTCTTTCGCAGCCTTTACTGAAAGCCCTGCTCGCCGTCCGGCAACCACAAGGTTGTCGAGAACCTTTCGATGCATGAAGAGCGGATAACTCTGGGCCACAACTCCGACAATGCCAGCACGAACCGGCACTTTCTGTTCGTCGCCAATGACGACCGAGCCGGTAATGGTGGCATCAGGAATTTCGAGTCCTGCAGCAAGGCGAAAGAGTTGCGTCTTCCCGATGCCCGAAGGACCAAGAAGAGCAACTACTTGCCCCTGTTCCATTCCAGGACGAACGATGTTCTTGATCTCGTAATTCACTCCCCGAAGGACGACATTTTCGCCGAAGGCGATATTAACGTCATCGAATCGGAGGATTGTTCCATCGAAACCGTATTCACGGTTCATTGTCACTTACCTCCGCTCGAGTTTGAGACTAGCCCACGGACACGCGACACCTTTCAGTGTGCCAAGAACCCAATCTGTTCCAATTCCCGCGAAAAAGATCATGATCTGAATCGCAAAAACTGCAGACAGATTGAAGTACTTGTTCTGTGTCAGAAGAACAGAACCAATACCTCCTTCAGAGCGCACAATTCCTTCAACCATAGCGAGCATCATCCAGCCGATGGCTGCATTTTGTCGCATGATTTCGAACACTTCGTCGAGCTTCCCACGCACCACAACCTCCCATACGATTCGCACTTCGCTGTAGCGAAGTGTGCGTGCATGGTCATACCTTTCTCGTGGAATCATCCTGATCATCGCAACCAGATTGGTGACAGTGAAAACCGTCATGCCAAAAACGATAATCGCGACCTTGAGACCGAGTCCGCCACCAATGAGCAAAGTGAAAATGAGGGTGAGTCCAGTAAGACCCAAAAATCTCATCTTCGAAATTGCAGCCGCTGGCGGACGCATGAACGAAATTGCTGTGGAATACGAAATGAAAAGTGAAATCACCATGGTAAAGAAGAGCGCAATGAGATTTGTCGTGAGACTCACCCAAAGATGCCCTGCAATACCCTGCTTCCAGAGTGGTCCGAAAGCCTGAAGAACTTCCATGGGCCGAGGAATAATCTTCGGCGCCATGACAATCCAAATCACAAAAAAGGCGAAAATCTGTGTGATGGCTATCATGGCCATCACTTTCTTCGACACCACTTTGTTCGGTGTGAACACGGCCCGAAGCACGTTCAAGAAACCTCCTTGTGGCTGTGAACGGTTAAATTGCGTTTGTGAAAGAACTTCTCTCTACGCCCTTACTTTTTGCAAAGTCGCAGAGAGAAGTGCCCGATCAAAAATCGATCGGGCACGAA
>CAYIKP010000009.1:7362-23754 GCA_964364225.1 uncultured Candidatus Saccharibacteria bacterium
ACGAAACTACTCCTGCCTGCCGAGAACGATCTCGACACGGCGATTCTTCTCACGACCAGCTGAAGTCGAGTTTGGCTCGGCTGGCCGGTCCTGACCCTCACCGACCACCTTCGAGAAACGCCTCTCAGGGAAATCGGTCGGCGAAGACTTCTGAAGCCAACGCTTCACTGCGAAAGCGCGCGCTTCGGACAGTGCCTGGTTCCCAGAGACCGTACCGGTGTTATCGGTATGGCCACTGAGCTCAATCGCCAGATCGTTCGAGATCTGGAGATTCTGCAGGATGTCATTCAGCTGACGCTCCGCCGTAGGCGTGAGTTCGGCCGAACCAACCTGGAAGGTGATGTACACCCTCTGGGTTGAAATCACATCGCGTACCGCACCACCCGAAAAGGTTGGGGCTTCGGCGAGCGTGACCGTCGACTTCTGTGCAGCCTCGCGCAAGTACTCCGTGTTAAGGATGTCCTTGCAAGGCGCCCGATCCGAAAGTCGCTCCGGATAGAGTTCGTGCACGATGTTTCCAAACACCGTGTACGACGCACAGAACATGTTGGAACCGGAATTGCTGACTCCGAACCAACGGAGGTTGTCGGCCAAGTTATGAGCTCGGCTACCTCCAAGGTCCACAAGGGTCTTCTGAGCATCGCGCTCAGTGACACCCTTGTAATACTTCACGATCCAAGCAGGCGTCTGCGAGTTGTCATAAATCTCCGCAGAAGCCTCGGCAGCACGATAGAGCGCATCGCTATGCGCGAGCACCTGATCGCCCGCCTCGCCGAAAGCCCGAATCATGTTGACCACGGCCTCTCGATTATCGCGATTCCACTTGCGAATGCCGATAACGATGTTCGGCATCTGTCCGCTATACTCCTTGGTGGAGACAATACGAACGAGACCACCGCGCTTCGTTGCAACATTCACGTCGGCCGGCGTCCAAGTCGAGACTGCATCAATGCAGACGTTCTTGGTTTCGCCAGTCTTCTTTCCCTTGGAGACCACAGGAAGATCTTCACACTTGTTGAGGATGTAATCCTCAGCAGCGGCCATGTAATCGGCCGGATTGTGGAAGTTCAGCGCCTGCGGGTCGTAAACCTTCTCGTCAGGGTTGACGGGGATATTGTTATCCCGCGCCCACTTGATGACGATGTTCCAGTCGCCCTCGGTGATAACGGCAGAAACCATTCCGCCGATAGCATTCTGAGGGTTGGACTTCCACGACGCAGGACCCATGAAGGCATCCTCACCGTTGGAACGACCGCACGAATAGAAAACCTCAGCGACATAGTCCTTCCCGAGCCGACTCAACTGCTTGTTGAGCGGACCGAGAAAACCTTCGCCCTGATCACCCATGACACTCACGAAATGAGCGCCGACCGTAGGCTGGGGATCACCGCTCGCAAGTGCCGTAGCAAATGCCGCGATGTTCTCCTGCATCTTCGGCGTGACATCGTTCCAGACCATCTTCAGGTTTACGCCGTACTTTGCCATGAGCGACCCTTCGGTCGGCGTCTTACCGCCAACAGCGAGGTCGCACGGCATGTGCGCGTTCCAGAACCAACGCTCAAAGCGAATCTCGGGGCCTTGAACGACCGCGGGACGCTTCGAAGGAAGCGGGAGCTTCTTCACGTTTTCCGTGAGGCTTGCCGCAACCGGATCGTTGTTCACAGCAAGCTGTGCCGACGACTCGATGACCTTCGACTGCGTGAACTTCGGCGTGGGAATCCAGTGCCACTTCTGTTGCGTGAAGAAAACCACAACCACGAGAAGTGCAGCACCAATGAACCTGAGACTCCACGTTGCGAGAGGAGTCAGTTCATTCTCTCTTTCCGACATTGTTTGTTGCTCCTTTGAGGTTAAACCTCAGTTGAACTTCGGGGTTACTACTTGGTTTCGAACAGGTCGCCAAATCCACTCCGAGGAGTGAGCTGGCGAAGTTCAGCAGGTGCCGGAATACCCTTATCCCTCAGCAATACATCGCTGAAAGTCGGGGTGGTGGCACCGAGAAGCTTATGCTCGCCAGGGGTGAGAAGGCCTTCCATCTTCTTCTCCCACGTGTCGAGCTGAGAAAGACCGTGCTCTTCGATAACGAGATTGTCGAGATCCATCGAACTGATGACCGACTTGGTCATCTCGAAGAATCCTTCAATCTCGCCGAGCTTCTCGGAACGATCATCCATCATGAACTGCATCGCATCGAGAAACATCTGGCGTTCGTCCGAATCTGGGTTGAGCAGAGCGCGCATGGAGTGCATGAGGGTATTTGCATCCTTCATCTCCTGCCACTCTGCAGAAACCTGTTCAACCTCGTCCTTGGTGTCATCGTGGAGAAGCTGGAGGGCTTCACGATACTTCGTGAAGATCTCGAGCAAACGCTCCAAACGCACAATCTGCTCATTGAGAGAGACTGAACGCTTTTCACGACGACCTGCACGTCGCACCGCGAGAAGCATGTCGGATTTCTTGCCGACATCCCTTGCAGTACGAGCCTTGGTCAAATTCTCATTGAATTCTCCCTGGGCCTTAGCGAGCTTGTCCTTACCCTTTCGAATAAACCCGAAAAGTCTCTGGATACCCTGATCGATTTCGGTCAACTTCTCCGCAGTTTTTGCGATGAAGTTGTTCGCCACACCAATCGGATTTGATCGGATGACGGCCCGAGATGCGCGCCTCGCAATTGTTTCAACGAGTGTGCGCATCGCAATGATGAACTGCTTGTTCGTGACGATTGCCAGAAGGAAAAGGAAGATCGCTCCGAAGAGGATAATCGCAATTCCCTGCTGGAAACTCGTCAGAAGAAACGCGAAGAGTGGTGGAATGATCAAGAAAAGACCATAGCCGACCACAGAAACACCAAGTGCCACGAAGCCCCAACCGAAGATGCCTTCCGGCTTCTTCCAGTTGAACTTCGGTTTTTGGCCGGAGTTCGCAAACTGCGAGAGATCGTTCATACAACTCCTCTTAGGATTTGAGAAGTGCGTTGCGCACTTGCTCCATTTCCGTTCGGACTTCCGCGAAAGCGGCCTTCATCTGAGTTTCATTTGCACGAATCTGACCCTTCTTGTTTTCCTGTGTCGACGACTGTGCACTCTTCCGGCTTTGCAAGCCTTCCAAATGTTCAGTCAACTGCAAAATCTCCGCCTTGACGCGTTCGATTTCCTTGTCGAGATCCTTTGCTTCCTCTTCAGCATCACTCGACTGTTTGTCGAGCGCTGCCTGCACATCATGTTCGAGCTGTGTTTCAAGCTCAGCGAGCGCATGAAGGCGAGCATCAACAGCCTGACTCACTTGATCGTGAGAAAAGCCATCGGTGGTAGCAAGAGACACCTTGTAGCGTTGCGCATTGTCCAAGCCGGCGCTCGCAAGCGAGCTGAACCGATCCATGAACTTTTTGTACGCGGGCTGGGTGGACTCGCCAAGTGCTTCCTCGACACGACTTCGAAAAGCCTTATCCGCCTGAGCAATTGAGCTCGAGCGAATTCGAGGTGAAGTGAGGACAGAAGAGTGTGGTTTCGAACTCGAACCAAAAACCGGGGTTGAACCCGACTTCGGTGCTGACTTCGATTCCTCAGGATCTTCTCTTCCTCCCTTGGGTTGGATAAACAGGTCTTTGATTCCCATCTGTGTAGCCTCCTCCTTGATTGTATTGTTTTTCTATAATTTCATCTGTTCTGACAAAGAACAGCGTTAAAATTGGTTCTACCCGCGACATTAGCATACCCTTGACACTTTGTCAAGGGTATTTCATGGCTTAAATTAGCCGTTATTTAACACAAGAATTTGAAAAACTTATAAATTGAAAGTTTGATTAATCTTTATATAAAGCAGCTGGTGAAGGATTCTCTGGAACTGGGCAAATATCAAACTGACAATTCGGAAGAATTCTTTTTACAACTCCCCCATTTGGGCAAATAAGGGTATCTGTTGGGCACTCTGTTGGATTTTGTATTGCATTTTGCACTGCGGCTGTATTAACGGTTGTGCTATTTCTAGAAAAAACTAAAAAAGCTATTAATCCAATAAATACTAAAACTGCCACACCACCCCAAATATTTTTTGTCTTGCTATTCATGCCTATTAAGCCGAACGACACCATTAAGTATTACTAACAAAAACTATTTAGTGCATGGGTGTATAATGTGAAGGCATGATGTATCAATATGGAGTAGGAGCAAGTTCATTTAGTTTTTTACTTGGACTTGTATTTCTCGCCGACATGATTCTTGTTGGCGTTTGGCTCTGGAAACACATAAATAAAAATTAGAGAATCATTCTCTAAGGGAAAGCTTTGGCCATCTTTTTTAAAAGAGATGGTCCTTCGTAGATGATGCCTGAAATTAATTGAATCAAATCGGAGCCAATTTCTTTTTTATATAAAGCGTCTTTTGCAGACATCACCCCCCCACAACCAATGATGGTAATACTTTTGCCATACTTTTCTCTGGTTTTTTTAATTACTTCATTTGATAAATTGAAACACACCTTGCCGGACAAACCTCCTTTAAATTCTGCTGGTGCTTCTTCAATAAAATCTAAATCATCATATTTTTTATTTAAATTGCCAATTACGACTCCATTGAAATTAAGCGAAATGATTATTTCTAATAATTTTTCTAGTTTTTCCCATTCTATATTTATTGGAAGTTTTACATACACTGGTTTTTGACAAGGAATGTTTTTTAACTGCTTTAATAAGTTTTCAAAAAGTTCTGGCGTGGTAAACAACTCTCCGCCAAAAGCATTCGGACAAGAAATATTTATTGTGTAAAAGTCACCAACATCTTCTTCGTTTAAACGGCGAAAGCTATAACAATAATCTTTTATTCCCTCTTCTGTAGACGACGACTGCGAATCGTTTGTTCGAGCGATAGAAACACCAATCACAAAATCTTTTTGTTTTGTTTTTGATTTGAGGCGTTTAATAATTGCCTCAACTCCTTCATTTTTCAATCCCTTATTAACCAAAATACTCTCTGATTTCACAAGTCTTATAAGTCTAGGTTTTGGGTTTCCCTCACATTTTCTTGCTGTGACAGAGCCAACCTCAACACCCCCAAAAGAAAGACTCGGAAGAATTTTGGTTAGTCTACCGTTATAGTCAAAGCCGGCTGCAAGAATAAATGGAGTTTTATAATAAATACCATCTACTGTTTTCGAAATATCTTTTCCGCGATACTTATAAGGCAATGCTATTAAAAATCGAGTTATTGCAAATCTCCCAAGAAACTCCCCTAGACCTATAAAACAATCATGGACATCTTCTGGATCAAAAAGAAAAAGAATTGGTTTTAGAATCTTTTTATAAAACATTTGTCATCAGATTACTCCTCAACGTTCAGAGAATCAAATACCATAAAAGCCACACCTAAGGCAGTACCCTCAAAAGTTGGTTGTTCAATAAATGCTATTTCCGGAAAATTTTTTCGCAAAGCTTCTAACAAAAATGGAGATTGGGTTATGCCCCCATCAACAACGATGCTCTTTGGTGCAACCGGCAGAGATTTTATCCAAGGGCTAATGCTTATAGCTATTTCTTTGGTTATATTTTCTAGTGATATTTTTTGCTCTCGTAAATGTGCCACTATTTGCCCAAACTCACCTATTTTTGCTTCAATGGCATATGAAGCACCGTTTTTTGTTGGTAGTAATGTTGTAAAAAAATTATTTATAACTTTAAAACCATCTTTTAATCTTTGTACCAAAAAAGTACCTGTCCCAAAAGTTATCTTTGTCTCTACATCGCGCTTCAATGCCCCATACATACTAGCCTGCTGATCTCCACTCACAGCAACTAGCGGAATAGGCACGCTAACAACTGATTCATCAAGGATTCCAAATTTAGATAAAGACGGCCTAGCTAGGGGAATATTTTTTGTTTTTATACTCCAAACATTAAATAATTCTTCATCCCAAGACAAAGTATTTATATTAAAAAGCATAGTACGAGATGCATTTGTATAATCTGTCACATAAGGTTTTTCTTTGAGCAGATTCCACATAATCCACGTATCGATAGTTCCCCACATTAATTCGTTGCTATTTCCAATATTCTTAAAAATCCAAGCTAATTTTGATGCAGAAAAATATGGAGAAATGGAAAGTCCTGTTTTTTCTCTGATAAATTTTTCTTTTGATTCTTTTATGCTTTCACAATATTCGCTTGTCCTATTATCTTGCCAAGAAATAGCTGGATACACTGGCTCACCTGTCTCTTTATTCCATACAACCACAGTCTCCCTTTGAACTGTCATTCCACACCCTAAAATTGATTGGGGATCAATTTTACTTTCTTCAATCACTTTTTTAATTACATCCTTTGAGATTAAAAGTATTTCTTTTGGGTCTTGTTCCACTCTTCCATCTTCTGTTTTTATTGAAATTTCTTTTGAGACACTAGATATGACATTAAAAGATGTATCAAAAATAATAGCTTTTATGTTTGTAGTACCAACATCTAAAACAAGGCTATTCATAGGAAATGAGTGTTTTTAAAAGTGTTTCAGGAGCTTCTTGATTCTTTACAATGTTAGACAAAGTTTTCATGAGCGGTGGACAAACAGATAATTTTTTACAAAACGATTGCAAAGAAACCAAACCTTCTGAAGTTTTTGGAAGCGGACTTCCATTCACTAAATTATCTCCGGTGGTGCGATTTTTTGAAGACTCACTGGTTGATGTGGCGATAAAATCACCAAGCCCCGCAACATATTCCGCTTGCCCTTTGTCGCCTCCAAATTCACCAACAATTGACTTCATTTCTTGCAATACCCTTACTCCATACATTCCTAAAACGTTTTGCCCAACATTCATTCCTTGGAGTATCCCTGCGCCAAAAGAATATATATTTTTAGAAATTCCTAAAATGGCAGTGGTACGAATGTCCGAAGAATATTCAATGTGCAAAAAGTCTGAAAATACCCCCTTCACTTCCTCAAATAAAGTATTGTCTAGCGAAGCTAAAATCCCAAAACTATGTTTTTTCGCCAGTAATTCTTGAGCGATCATTGGCCCATATAAAATAGCCCATCTTTTTATGCCGGCTTTTTGTAAAAGCTCATAAGGAAAATCTCCGGTCTCTTCATCTAATCCTTTTGTGAGTAACACAACTCCTGCCTCGGTCTTACTTTCTGCGATTGTATTAATAACTGATTTTAATACCTGCGAAGGAACACAAACAAAAATAAGCTCGGCTGTGCTTATGCCTTCTTCAATTGTTTTTACAGTTGCCCTTGCTTCGTTATTATCAAAAATACTTACTGTTACCCCATGCGTCATTGATGTACTAATTGCCTGGCCAATTGATCCGCCACCGATTATTAAAATGTTTTTCATACCCCTATTCTACATTGTCATTTTGATTTTTTTAAAAACAAACACCCGCCAACTTAATGACGGGCGTGTACACCACCTTACGCTGCAATCCTGGCAAACTCCCTAAAAGTTCGCGTACGATGCTCCTTCAGAGCATCCACCGAATGCTTGTAGCGATACCGCACACTGAAGTAGTCCGGCATGACTCGACTCAGCTTGTGCACCATCGTTGCCAAGGGGAAGGTCTGGGGCAACTCCCCGGAGTTAATGAGTCCCTGCAGGAAGTCTCGCATTCTCAACCCCCTGCACTCACGACGCCAATAGCCACAACCGATACCCCTGCAACCAGCCTCCAGATTGTCCAGAAGCCGCATGAAGACTTCCTCGCTGATTTTCTGCATTTGCCTCTTCCAGGGTGTAGGGTTGATCAGTTCGCCACTTCCACATCGCGCGAATTCCTCATTGACGCGATCTGTCTTTCGTACGACTCCTTCAGCTCTGCCAACTCAC
Source organism: uncultured Candidatus Saccharibacteria bacterium (assembly GCA_964364225.1). GTDB lineage: Bacteria > Patescibacteriota > Minisyncoccia > Phycocordibacterales > Zambryskibacteraceae > 12-FULL-44-12b. The sequence goes on from CAYIKP010000009.1 coordinate 15,178, forward strand.
TCTCGTGAAGGGTGGACAGTTCTTCCATGATCTCTGACTCGCGTTGTTCGTAGCTCCTTCTGAGCTCTTCGAACTTCTGAACCTTGTACTCAAACAAGTTCCAGAAAAGAACTGCGAGTCCAGAAACAGCAAACGCAACGCAGAGAAAAACTGCCATCATTCCAATCAAACTCATGCTCGGAAGTAATCCCGAGAACATGAGCGGAACGGAAATCAGCCAGATGGAGACCTGTGTGGTCATACAGACCTTACAGGTGAAAAGTTCGTTCAACTTTTCAAAGCCAAACACTTCGTCTTCCATCTTGCTGTAAATCCAGTTCCGAAGCGACTCAAAAATTGAGCCATGCATCAGAATGTAGGCCGCCTGCTTCACAGCAATCGCACATACAACAAGCATAACCAAAATCAGTGTTGCCACTTTAGCCTCGTTGCCAAGGTGATGGTAAACAACTAGGTCTTTCAGTATTATATACTATGTTTAAAATTTGTCAATGCTATACCCTCTTTGCCTTAGTTCTGTCTAATTCTGTAAGAAATTGTTTTCTGACACGAACATCTGTTGGAGTGATCTCTAAATACTCATCATCATTAATTATTTCCAACCCGCGTTCAATTGAAAGCTCAAGTGGTGGAACCAAGCGAATAGCTTCGTCTGAACCGGATGCACGCATATTTGTAAGTTGCTTTCCCTTTGTTGGGTTTACAGACATCTCCTCTCCTTTTGATGTGTTGCCAATAACCATTCCTTCATAAACTTCTGTTGCTGGAGCAATGTAAAGCACGCCTCTGTCTTGTAAATTGTAAAGTGAAAAACCAAGTGCTTTTCCAGACACCATTGAAATCATTGAGCCAGTATGTCGTTTTGTAATTTCTCCAGCCCATGGACGGAATCCAATAAAACGAGATGACAAAATTCCCTCTCCTTTTGTTTCAATAATAAATTGGTTTCTGTATCCCAAAAGGCCTCTAGTAGGACCTTCAAATACAAGGCGCACAACTGGTCCGTGAACTTTCATGTCATGCATAATAAATCCGCGCTTTCCTAAACGTTCAATAATTGCGCCTTGATACTCACTTGGGATATCTACCACCACTTCCTCAAATGGCTCTTGTTTTTCTCCGTCGATTTCATGAAGAATTACTTGCGGTTGAGAAACTTGAAGTTCATATCCTTCTCTACGCATGTTTTCCAAAAGAATCGCAATGTGAAGTTCACCACGACCAGACACCTTCAAACTCTCTACATTTGTAAAATCTACACGAAGACCCACATTTACCTCCAATTCTCTCTCCAGTCTTTCGCGAATTTGACGAGATGTAACATATTTACCAACACGTCCAGCAAATGGTGAGCTGTTTACCAAAAAGTTAAGTGTGATTGTGGGTTCATCAACAGCAATTGCTGGAAGCGGTTCTGTATTTTCGTCTGTTGTTATGGTTTCCCCGATATCTATATCCGATAACCCTGCAAGCATTACAATATCTCCCGCAGATGCTTTTTGTGTTTCCTCTTTTTTAAGTCCATTAAATGTAAATATTTTAAGTATTTTTCCAGTATGAGTTTCGCCTGATGTTCTTTTTATAAAAACATTTGAGCCCACACTTATTTCACCATCATATATACGAGCAATTGCTAAACGTCCTAGAAAATTGTCATACCCAAGATTAAATGGCTGAAGTCGTGTTGGTCTTTCTAGGTGTTCAGCAGATGTTGCAGATGGAACCTTTTCCAAAATTACATCCAGAAGTGGGGTCAAATCATTTGACTCATCAGTTAAATTTCTTTTGGCAATGCCTTGGCGACCAATTGCATAAACAACAGGAAAATCTGCTTGTTCATCGTTAGCACCAAGCTCCATAAATAATTCAAGAACTTGCTCCTCTGCGTGTTTTGGATTGGCAGCCGGTTTGTCTATTTTATTTATAACAACAATTGGTTTTAGTCCAAGCTCAAGAGACTTTTTCAAAACAAAACGGGTTTGTGGCATTGGCCCTTCTTGTGCGTCCACTATCAAAAGCACTGAATCAATGGAGCGAAGTACTCGCTCAACTTCAGAGCCGAAGTCGGCATGGCCTGGAGTGTCTACAATGTTTATTTTGGTCCCTTTGTAATTAATAGACGCATTTTTTGCGTAAATAGTAATACCTCTTTCAAGCTCTAAGGTATTTGAGTCCATTGATGTGGTTTCATCTGAGGCACCCATTTCTCGCATAATGGCGTCAGTTAGGGTGGTTTTTCCATGGTCCACATGGGCAATAATGGCGATATTTCGTATTTCAGTCATTTTTATAAAAATAAAATGCGCCCGCGGGCGTTTGGAAAGAATAAATTAAAAATCTTAAAAAGTCAACTAAATAAGCCATTATTTGGTTTCCTTTATTATTTAATGAAATTAAACTTGCTTTTTTTTTATTATGTGATATAGTCTTAAAAGACCCAAAACGGAGGCAGTGCTGATGACAGCCCGAGTAGTATCTTGGAAGTTCTGTGAAAACTGCGGACGCCACGGGAACATCCATGTCCCCGGGCTTCCGCCATCGCCACAAATCGTCGAGAAGTCATACGGAAGGGAGCTACTGAAGGCACTGCGAGAAGCAAGCTTCATCTCCCGTGACGAGGAGAAGTCTCTTCTTTCCGATCTTGAGAGAAGCAAGCTTCCCGAACATGTGAGCCCTCTCCTCCCGTTGCAGTTTCTGGTCGCAATTCTTTCATCTCTTGAAGGAGATGCGCCAAATGCCATGGCTGAACGAGCCAAGCTCAACTAGTACACTAAAGCCCCCGAGATTTTTCTCGGGGGTTTCGTCTTTTAACTTTTTACTGCTTTAAGCATGCACTTAATACAAGTCGTTTGATCAGGACGAGTCTTTATGTATTTATACCCACACTTACATACCAAAATTTCTGTGCGGAGAGGCCTCTCTACCCACTTGCCAAATTTTTGAAATGTTTTTGTTGATCCAGTTTTGATTTGCATATATTTATTTATGGTGAGCTTGTCGAACCATTAGTGTCTATGTTGTCTGTCCTCGACAAAAGTAAGGGCCTTTCCTTTTTTAGATCCCCTTCCAGTACGACCCACACGATGCACATAATCCTGATATGTCTCTGGTAAATCGTAATTGATAACATGGCTAATATCAGCGATGTCCAATCCACGAGCAGCCACATCTGTAGCAACCAAGATTTGAGCTTTATCTGCTTTGAATGCCGCTAGAGAGCGCTGTCTTTGAGTTTGATTTTTATTGCCATGAATTGATTCTGCTTTAAAACCCTTGTCTGCAAGAATTTTTGAAAGTTTTTCTACTCCGTGTTTGGTACGTCCGAAAATAAGAACTTTTTTAAATTCTTTTTGATTTAAAAGTTCGTGCAAAATATCTAGCTTTTCTTCTCCGGGTTTTATTCTTACGACATCTTGCTCAATACCTTTTGCAGTATCGCCAGTTTTTACAGAAATCCTTACAGGCTCCTTCAAAAATTCTCCAATGAGTTTTTCAATTTCTGGAGTAGTTGTAGCAGAAAAAAACAAAGTGTGACGATCTTTATTTAAGAGCTTCATAACAGCACGCATATCATTCAAAAAACCCATATCAAGCATTCTGTCTGCTTCATCTAATACCACACTTTTAAATGGTGCTAAATTAATTGCACGACGCTCAATCAAATCTTTTATACGGCCAGGTGTTCCAATAATAAAATGATGCTGATATCTTAAATCACGAAGTTGTTTGCCAATCGGCACACCCCCTACACATGTGACAGAGAAAAGGCCTAGGCCTTTTGCAAAACCCTTAAGTTCTTCATCAATTTGGATGGCGAGTTCTCTTGTAGGAACTACAATTAAAACTTGTTCTTTTGGATTAGCTAAAACTTTATTAATAAGCGGAATCAAAAATGCTGCTGTTTTTCCTGTACCTGTATTTGCAATACCCACTACATCTTGGCCCTTAAGTATTAAAGGAATAGTACGATCTTGAATAGGTGTTGGAGTAACATAGCCTTTTGCAATAATTCCTTTCTTCAATCTTTCATCAATTTGAAAATCAGCAAAATTATGTTCTGGAACATAATTAACCACTTCCTCTGTAACAGTGACCTTATTTACAAATCTCGCTGGATCAATAAGGTGGCCCTTTGAAACATTTCTTCCGCCACCACGACCCCCTCTGTAGCCACCAGATGATGGTCCACGAGAAATAGCACCTGTGCGAGGCGCTGAATATGGAGCGTGTCTAGAACTTCCACTAGACCCTTGTCTAAAAGATCTAGATGATGAAGAACGACTATTAAATGAGTTTTGTGACATATATTTTACCCTTGAACTTTTTTACTAAAAAATTTCTACGGGTTGAAAACTTATTTCTCGAAAGTTTTCAAATAAAAGCTCTTTTAGAGACTCGTATATGTGAGGCGTATACCTCGCACAAAAACTAGTGAGACTTGAGTTACTGGCCTATTATATACCAAAGGCTTTCTTGTGTCAAGGTTTGACTTGTTCAACAGGGTCGCCACAGAGTGGCGACCCTGTTTTTTAAATATTTAACTTTCCTATTTGAGTGCGTTTTATTTTCAATGCAATTCCTCCACATCCAAGTTTTTGCCCCCATGAGTATGCAATTGCTCTTATGTATGTACCAGAAGAAACTTTTGTTCTAAATTTAACCTCAATTAATGTGCAATCTTTTGCTAATGCTTTTTTCCACGCTTCTATTATTTCTCTTTGCCTAAAGTCCCCTTTCACTTTTAAAACACGCTCAACTATTTGAGCGAGTAAATCTTTTGAAGATATCTCTCCTTCTCCTAAAAACTCGTGCGATATGATTTCCATTTCTCTCTCTGGTGCCTCAACTTCATTTTCTAAACGAGTGTGCTCCCACATAGGGACACCTCCCACATTCTTTGAAGAAAATGCTGGATATGGCAAAACAAATTTTCCTTTGGGATTTTTACAAACCTCAATAAAATTGTGTGGCAACTCATGTAAATCCCAAACACTCTCTACAATTCCTAAAATGTCATAGGTGTCTGTGGTGGCTCCCAACAAAAGCGACCATTCATATTCTTTATCTAAACTTATAAAACTTTGTTTCTCTTCTTCACTTACATCAACACCAATAAGAATTAACCCTTCGGCCATTTCATCAAGACGACCCATAATTGATAGTTTTGACTCGGGAGGAATATTCAACTCAGCACGCCTTTTGTCTAGCGCATTTTTCCAAGTTTCTCCTTCGTTTTTATAAGCGGTAATTATCTTTTTATTCATATTCATACTTGATAATAACAAAAACAGTCCAATTGGGCTGTTTTTGTTATTTTACTTTTTTGCTTTTTTCGCTTTCTTCTTCTCCTTTTTAGGATGACTATTTCCTTTTGCCATATTTATATATCAAATTAAATTTTAATATTAAAATTATATCAAATAAAAAACCCCTTTCGGGATTTCTTATTTGCTTTACGCTTGAGCTGGCTCTTCGGCTGGCTTCTCTTCAACAGAAGCTTCTGGAGCTACTGTTGCTTCTACTGCTGGCATTGCCTCTGCTACTTCTGGCGTTTGCGCTGGTGCCTGCTCTACAACTGGCTCTTGTGAGTTTGTATCCACCGTTGTATCAACAATAGGATTTGCGTTTGTATTTGTATCGTCCATTTTGATTAATTAAGAATAAAGTTTTGGGAACTTACAAAAGATAACAGAGAGTACAGATAAAGCAAGCTCTATGTATAAATTTCTGTTTTTTTAATTTTATTCAATACAAATATACTTATAATCAAAAGTACCATCAGTGAAAGACTTCCCGCTTTATATCCACGAACTCCTTCGCCCATAGTGATAAGGGCAATGCTCCACACTGCAGGGCCAATAAGAGTAGCAAATCGCTCGGCAACAACATAATAGCTATACGAGGAAGCGACCAGATGTGGAGGGGCAAGCTGTCCGACAAGTGCCCTACTTATCCCCCAGACAGGTCCAAACAATATTCCAGCAAGTAGGAAAATTGGAACAAGTACACTAAATTTCGTAATCAATGTCATGCTCAAAAAAATGAAACACCAAACAACAAGAATGATTTTTAGTGTCTTTAGGTTTCCTTTTTTATCGGCAATCTTGCCAAAAATAATTGCGCCGACAGCCGCAAGTAAAAGAATGCTTGCTGTCAAAAGCGATTTTACTGTGTCAGTCACATGGTGCACTGTCTCCAAATAAAGTGGGAAGTTATTAGCAAAAGTAATTAATGCATCGCTAAATAAAAAGTAGGCTAACAAAAGGAATGCTAAAGGCCTAAAGGCAAAAACTGATTTAAATAAAGAGACAAGACTGAGCCCGGCTTTATTTGTAATTGATTGGGTCACAACCTGTTTTTCTTCTTTGTAAAACAACAACATTGGTAGAGCTAATATTCCAAAGATGATTGTCGCAGGAAAAAGTGCTTGGGCTCGTCCAGGATCACCAAATAATGTAATCCCATTTACAAACGGCAGTGTAATGAGAATGCCAACCACCTGACCGACTGAATTTGCACTTTGTCCAATACCAGATCTAGAAGATCGGTTTTCGTTGTCCGATATGTCATTTAACATTGGGGTGAAATAAATAAAACATACAAGATAGGCATACGTAGAAAGTGTGTAAACAACTGTTGCCAAAAACTCCCTACCATCAGTAAGCATCACAAGAAGCGCTAACGACATAAATCCAATAAAAGTTAGAAGGGTCCAAAAACGAAGCCCAGCAATTTTTGCTTTTGTTTTATCGATTTTTTTACTTATAGCTGGAGCAGAAATAATAAAAAGAATTGAGGAGATAATGAGGGCAACGTTGTACCACCAAGCAGGCTTTCCTTGATCAATCACAAGCCATTGAGAGAAATAGAAAAGGGATGCCATTAAAACAATCGAATTCGCGAAATCATACAGTGACCAAAGAAATAGCCGTTTTCTATCCATTAATATTTTGTTTGAGTTTTATTGTAATACAAAGTTATGACTTAACAGTTATAAGTAAATTATATAACAAAAACAGCGGGACGAATCCCGCTGTTGCGACCATTTGAAGGCTGGTCACCTCACCTTTGTGCTACTTCTTGCCGATATCCAAGACCGGCGCAACACCCCCGTTGGAACCCATGATGAAGGTGCACTTGCCACCCGCGCAGACCGTCTGCAACATCTCGATCTGCTTGAGTTGCACGTACTGCTGAGGCGACAACTGCATCTTCGCGTTATACGCGTTGTCGGCAGCCGCCCTTGATTCCTCCGCCATTTTGCGCTGGTCCTCGGCGAGCTTGCGCTGGATCTCGGTGATCTTGCGTTGCTCCTGCTCGGCTGTGGCGATTCGCTGGTGCTTGATAGCATCCGGTGGGTTCACGCGACCAACGTTGACAGGACCCTTGAGCTTGATCGGCACTCCCAACGAAATGATGATTGCCTCCATGGCCTTCGTGATTTCCTCGCCGACAGCGTCAGCAGCCGACTGGTCGATGGCCATCGCCTGCATTTCACGCTTCTTTACAGCATCACGAACCTGCGTACGAATCGGCTGATCCATGTTCCGATTCCAGAACCCCCAATCACCCTTCTCGTTGCGATCCGCACCGAATTTGCTGACCAACTTCACAGAGTTGGTCACCTCGATGGTAGCGACGATATGGAAGTCCACAGGAACCCCTGACTTCGTCATCAGATCATCGAACTCCATGTCGATGCGCTGAGGAAGCATGTCGACATCGATCGCCTGACTGCTGATTGCGCCGTATTCAAGACCCGCCGTGACGGGCGTCGAATCGATCCCGCCGTGACCGAACAGGATGGGCTTCTTGACCCAAACCACCTGATGTCCAGCGTCAGGTGACGCAATCGAACAGGCGCTGAGGAGCAGGGCAATGACGGGAACCAACAGAGCAAACTTCTTCATTTTATTCTGGTCTCCAGTAGTTGGTACGGTACAAATAGCCCCGAGTGGGCCCTAAACACAATCTACTTATTATTATACACCTCTATATAGATTTGTCAAGTTGTTACTCTTCTTATTTATATTACTTAGCTTAATTTTATTAACTTATATCTCCAGCCTGGTTGCCATACGAAGGGAGTGGATATTAGCTCTTCTAGTGATTTGCCGTTGATAAGATTTTCTAACCCATACTGGGTGGCACGATGGCCTATAATCATTACTTTTTTACCGTCATAGTTTTTTGATAGGTCATCTAAAAATGATTTCATTCTGGCAGTGGTTTGCTCATAGCTTTCGCCGTTTGGAAACGGCTCATGGATTCTTTTTATTTTTTCTGGCTCTACCTCAGAACTGGGGTGTTGTGTAAAATCTCCATAATTGCACTCTCTTAGACGAGTATCTTTTATAATTGGCCACTTATTACCAAAACCAATTTCTGCACTTTTGTATGCTCTTTGTAAATCAGAGCAAAAAATCGCATCAAAATGTTCATTCGTATGTCGCTCCCCCATTTCTTTTGATTGTTGAATACCTAATGAAGAAAGTTCTACATCATTGTGACCAGATGAAAGACGAGCTTCATTATCAAATGTTGTTCCGTGTGCTTCAAAAATTATTTCTACCATAA
>CAYIKP010000009.1:23854-35123 GCA_964364225.1 uncultured Candidatus Saccharibacteria bacterium
GTTTTTTACATAGTGTTCAAAGCCATCAGTAAATACAAAAATTCTGTCTCCTGCCTCAAGATTAAAAATGCCAGTTTCTAGATGGTTGGCCATTCGCTCTTCCCCATTGATAACTGCATAAGGCGAACAAACTCCGGAAGAAATAAATTTTCTATTCATTTGTTTATCAAAGTGCGCAACATACGCATCGCAGATTGAAAGCCAATATGCCTTTGAATCTTTTATCACAACAAACGAGCCCGTTGCAGAATAAAATCCTGTTGGGTTGCCTGAGACATCGCTTTTGCCTAGCTTTTGATTGTATTCCCCAACCTTGCTATTGGCTTCTTTGAAAACTTCAACTAGAGCCTCTTGGTTAAATGATTGATATTTCCCTTTTACGTTTTCAATTACCGCCTCGCAAAATATTTTAGCCACATCACCTGCTGGAGAAGGGTCTGGGTATTTTGTATTGGTTTCAATAAATTTTTTAAAGTTTAAAGTTACTCCATCCGAAACAACAAAAATAGGCGGGGTTTCAGATTTAAGTAAATAATCTTCTTGTGGATGATGATAATCCCCAGCAATGTGTTCTGTAAGATTGTGCTTTTCCGCAAATGCTTTTACTGCTTCTTTTGTCGCTGGTTCAATTATTGAAATGTATTGCATGTTTTGTGTAATTCTACACTACTTAAACGACTGGTCTTGTGAGCACTCATTCCTTAATAGGTAATTATTTTGAGGGTTTTTCATCATAGGCTCCTTTAGAATACGGGTGTATATAAACTTGTTGTTTTATTAAACCAAATCTTTCAATTTCATTAGTATGTGCCCCGTTCAATTTATCAAAAAATGGTCGTATTCCCGTACCAATCTCTATATTTGGCAATTTCCAAAATACTACTTCTTTTACTAGTTCCTTTCTTAACAAGTAGGTATTTAGCTCTGGCCCGCTACTGACCAAAACATTTAATCCACTTTTAATCGCTTCTTCTGGACTTTGAAAGGTTTCGTATCCTTGCTTTGGTATGAAATTTGGGTCTCTTGAAATCACAATTTTTCTGATTTTTAAATTCTCAAATGGTCCCAACGACTCTCGATCATATTTTTGTAATGCATCATAGGTCTTTCTGCCCATCATCAATACATCATACTTACGAAAAAGTCCCAATGTTTTTGACCATAATTCAGGAGGAATAAAATCTTCCGATCCATCTGGCCGTGCAATGAACCCATCTGCTGAAATTACGTTATATGTGGTAACCATGAACTAATTATATCTCTTGTGGGTTATTTGCTAAGCTACACGTCTCGTGCGCATTAGTCAGGTAAGGTCTGAAGCATTTGCTCCAGATTGACGAGTGAATCCGTGCGCTCCTCAGTTAACAATTGATTACCATATAAGTCTTTTGCAAAGGCTATGCAAATTTTTATTGCTTGACTAGCCAAAAACTCTCCACTATCAGCATCAGTAAAAACAATTTTTCCATTTTCTCCTTCTTCCATAAACTCGTCCAATCCCTCTCCGTTTAAATGTGATACTGGTGAAAGCTGACGGTAAATAAGACTATACATTTTCCCAAAGTGACCAGGTTCTGTATTTTGAAGTTGTTCGTCGTCACATGCTTTAGCTTTCTCAAATAGATGCACTTTTTTAATCTTTTCCATACTAGGGTTCCCTTTTACAACAGCATCCCTTCGCTCTTCTTGTTCAAATATAGCCTCGGTTAAATACTTCTTACTAAAAAGATTTTTTGGGTCTTGTGATTCCAGGTTTGGACACTTTTTAATTAAATCTATAATTTCCCTGAGTATAGTTATGCGTTCATCAAAAACTCGTCTTGCAGACAAGGCCAATCTTTGATTCTTATTACCAAGTTGGTGATATATAACATCTATGTGAACTTCAAATAATGTGCGCAAAAGAACTTTGGCTACTTTTGGTTTACCCTTTTCACACAACATTATTACTGATTCTGCAAAGCTAAATATTGGATAATGGGCAAAGTAAATGTAATTTTGGATATAGGAGTACTTACTTCTATCCACACACTCAAGATTACTATATATCCAGTTTTTTAGTCTTAAAAACTCTTCTTTTATCTCATTCATCTTCTTGCTTACTATAAACTAGTTTTGAATTTCCTCTCCATTGTGATTCTATTTGTAGGCTGGCTGTATTACATGAAATTGGTTTACAAAGGTGGCATTTTTTATAAGAATCCTCCAATCATTCTTTTCTAAAGATAAATAAATAACAAAATGGTACTCCATTATCATACTTCGAAGTGAACAATTCACGGAACATGGGTTTTTCTAAAACCAAAATGAATCCACCTTCTTTGGCATTTGCACGTACATTCTCCATTGGGCGGAAAATATCGTACATGATATGTTGGCTCCCATCATTTTCTCTACGAACTGTCTTTGTTTCTACTTGCCCATCTGGAAATTCTTGGATTATTTTTACACTTACAAATTTCCCTTTTCTTATTGTGACATCGTCAATTATATGAAACTCCTTGGTACCTATAATGAGGTAAAAAAGCCCGTTTTCAGCCAGTAGAGAATTAGTTTCTTTGAAAGCACTTTTTAAATTATGTATATGTTCGAAAACCATCACACCAAAGGCCACATCAAACCTTTCTTTAGAATTCTTCGAAAAATCGTTAAGGGTTGTTTTTAAAACCTTTGCCCAGGGATACAGTTGCTTGGCAGTTTCAACATTTCTATGTGAAGGGTCAATACCTACTATCCTTGAAATTTTTTTGTTTTTAAGCCAGTTGAAAAGTTGACCAACACCGCACCCAATATCTAAAACACTTCTTCCTTCTAGTGACTTATTTTCTATTACAGTATCGAGAGCTTCTCGAAAACATTTCCGCGACGAAGCATCCTCACGGCCACTTAATTGCCAATTTAAATCCGGAGAGTCGTATTGCTTTGGGTCGGTTGCTTGAACGTTCATTAATTCTTGGCTGGGAGACTAGGATTCGAACCTAGATAAACGGATCCAAAATCCGTTGTCCTACCATTAGACGATCTCCCAATTGTTTATATTCTTTCTTAAAACTCGTTTACCAACTGCTGTTTTATAGAACCTCTCCATTCTATATGCTTCATACTTATCCGTATATTCTTCTTTGTAGACAAGTTTTAATGGTAAACGGGATTTTGTAGAAAGAACTCTACCAGACAAATGGCTAATTAGTCTATTTTTTAAATTTGAAGTACAGCCAATATATAAATTGTTATCTTTAGCACTTTGTAAGACATAAACTATTTGCATAAAAAGTCCTACCATTAGCCTCGCCCGTAGGTCGTTGCCTACTGGCTACGGCCGAGGGACGATCTCCATGTTCTTGACCTTCTTGTTGTTGATGCGAACATCAGTGACCCTGTCGGTGTTGAAGCCTGCCGCAGCGATCGCTTCACCAAGAGTGAGCCCCTCAGCGAACCCGACTTCCACGACGTCACCCGTTCGAACCACGAACACCTTCGGCGTTGCCTCTGCCGTTCCCTGCGTCTGCTTGGTCATTTGTTTCTCCTGTTAGTTGACCATTGTGAGAAGTGGGCGGAGCGTAAAGATTTGCTCCACTGGAAGTGATGCGGTATAGGCGGGATCTCTCACAATCTCCCTCCTAAACCAGTGACGAAACCTCGTCACAGCAACGCCTGCAGGGGTTGAAGACCAGATATAGATCTGAAACGGACCATCTGGTTTGTAGGGAAGCCTGTGGCCGTGTGGCACAGTTAACTCAATCGGTCGCTTAATGATTGGCTGCAACATTGCAGCTATCACGTATGCGTATTCATGAGATCTGAGAACTTGTGCAGTTTCCACCTTGCATTGAGAAAAAGCTGTCAGACTGGGTCTACCAATCTTCTTGATCAGCTCCTTTCTCAGTGCTGGTATTTTCTTGAACCATATCCACGTAACATTTTCCGTACGACTTGGTTCAGATGTCGACACATAGAAACTCGCTCTCTCAAGCAAAGCCGAGAGCTCTGTTTCTGTGAAGACCAAAACATCGTTTTCCTCAAACTCAATGGTTTGCACTGTATCGACGTTGAAACCAGCTTCACGAAACGAATCAAAGAAACTCTCTGCCGCATATGCATTGGTAATAAATAGTGGCTTTAATACTTTGGCTCCACCATCAATTGCTGTCTGCAAAATGTCGTAGGCAGATTGCTTCTCCTGCTTTTTGGTACCGGCGACTACTTGACCCCGTTTCTTCATGAGACTTCCTCCTGTTATTGGACATAATTGTTAAGGTTCCATCCATATCCTGCTAAGCAGGATTCTTTTGCGACAATATCACACTATTGTTTTTTAGTCAAATACGTTGCGAAATATAATTTACTTGCCAAAAATTTTCATCAAGGCCAACTCTAGAGGAAGCTCTGGTACGATAAATCGGCCTACTGAAGAATAGGAATTCAAAATCTCAAGTAAACTGCTAGCATTTATTTTTGATTGCTTGTCCTTAGCAATTTCAGAAAGTATTTCTAAATCTTCTGCTGAAAATCTGTCGCCCAAATATGCAGATGATTTTTGATCAAAGCGTAAAAGTAAAACTGCTCTCATTTTATAAATAAGCAGTTTCAAAAATGTTTTTATGTCTGTTCCCGCTTTTGACGCTGTGCTTATTGCCTCTAGTGCTTTGGCCGAATCCCCTTTTGAAATTGCTAAAACAACTTCGTTTACAATTTGATGCTTTGGGGCCCCCGTTACTTTTTCAACGTCCTCACTAGATATTTCTTTTTGAGATGAGACTGTAATGACTTTTTGTAAAATGCCATAAGCATCTCTGTATGAACCATCGCCCAAAAGCGCAATGAGTTCCAGTGCATCATTTGCCAATTTTTTGCCCTCAAGTTTTCCTGCATCATTAATCACCTCTTTCAAAACTTTCTCTGATGGCTTTTTGAACGAAAATGTTTGGCATCTAGACACCACTGTTTCTGGCACTTTCTCAAGTTCGGTTGTAGCCAAAATAAAAATAACATGTGCGGGTGGCTCTTCTAGTGTTTTTAAAAGTGCATTCCACGCTTGTTTTGAAAACATATGAACTTCATCCAAAATATAAAGTTTATATTTTGACTGAAACGGCATTGTACTCACACCATCAGTAAGAGCACGAATATCATCAACACTATTTTGGGAAGCGGCGTCCATTTCATAAATATCATTTTCATGAGTACCAATTTCTTTTGCAAAAATACGAGCAATTGAAGTTTTACCTGTGCCACGGGAACCTGAAAAAAGATACGCATGAGAAATACTTTCTTTTTTTATTGATGCCTCAAGAACCGTCACAATGTGGTCTTGTCCTACAATTTCAGAAAATTTTGAAGGACGATATTTTCTATAGAGAGTTTGCATTTAATTAGTTACTAGCTTACAGCTTCTAGCTTTTAGGTTCAATACAAAAAAATAAGGGCGCACCAACCGACTGGTTGATGCGCCCCATTATCTTCGCTCGTCTCCGCTTACTTCGCTACAACCGTCACTCCGATTGTCGCATACTTCAAGGTGTCAGCCACTGATCGTGCACGTACTTGTGCCGTTCCCTGAAAGATGCCCTTGATGACACCCACCGAAGAAACTGCCACCCTTGATGGGTCCGACGACATCCACGTCACAGCGGGATTGAAGTTGGCATCCTGCCGTGTGGGCACAGCAACACCGATAACCTTCAGGGTGTCGCTAACCTTCAGGGTAACTGACAGAACGTTAACCTGAACAGACGACACTCCCACCGGTGCCAAAGGCATCTGTGGATGGGTTGGCGTATCTGGTTGCGGGCCAACGATGACGTTTACGTTTTCCTTGCAGGCCGCTACTGCGAGCACTGCGAGGCATGCCAAAACTCTGGTACGCATTTCTCCTCCGTTTAGGTTCTAGCATTAATTGCCGTGGGAACTGATACTCTATTACTAGTATTACAACATTTATATAAAAAGTCAAAGGGCGCTCCGTTTTGGAGCGCCCTTGAGGTGTAGGTGCGAGACACCTGATTGGCGGGGCGATACCCCCACAAGCTACCGCTTGTCCGCAATCATATATTTCGCCTAAAGCCGTTCCGGGCCGACGTTTCGGGCGATACTTTGCCGGAGCCTCACACCTAACACTTCTCAAAATCGTGGCGCCACAGGAGGAACTGGAGTGGAAGCCGGGGAACTCCAGAACTCTCCTATGGACACCACTTTCTATAAAACATTATAATCTCTTGTTTTGATAAAGTCAAGTTATTAAATTCTACAGAATTTAATAACTTGCTGTCGTCGTTCGTTCGGAAATCAATCTTTAAAATACTTTCGTATTTTTCTGCTCGTCAGTTTTAAAAAATAAACAAGCTTATTTTTTAAAACTACACTCACAGAATACTTAAATCTTGATTTCTCTCATTCACTAAACAGTTCAATGGTATAAAAAATAAAGAGTAAAGGGGCGACGAGGACTAGGTCCTGTCGCCCCTTTGTGGGGAGGGAGACTCGGCTCCCGTAGCGTCAAATCTGACGCTGTGTGTGTGCGGCCCATGGGTAAAGCCTAAGGTTCCCCGAAAGCCGTACTTCTTGGTACTACGATTGTTGGCCCATCATCATCCACCGAAGCATTCCAACGGGAACGCTAGGGCGGATGGCTCCCACCGGTCTTGCGACACTTGCTGGAACGGACCATTGCGATACCTGGTGAAAGGTTTTCGCGCTCCTATCGAGTGTGATCAGTACCCGATGGAAATATCATTATAGCGCTTTATTTTTCAAAAAGTCAACTACCACCTTATCAACATCTTTATGGTTTTCGGTCTCCATTAATTTTTGTCTTAACTCTACTGCCCCATTGAAACCCTGCACATACGCTTTAAAATGTTTCTTCATAACTGAAAAATTCTTAACACCGCTCAAAATTTTATCAAAAAGTTCTGTGTGCTCCATAAGCACAAGAAGTTTCTCTTCTACTGATGCGTCCTTCTTCGTCAAAGACTCATCAGGATGCTCAATTTGATTACCAGATTTTATCTGGGTCAAATTGGCAAATAAAAATGGATTGCCAAAAATTGCACGCCCAAGCATTGCCCCATCGCAACCAACCTCAAGACATTTTCTTCTAGCATCATTAATATCTACGACATCTCCATTTCCAATTATCAAAGTCCCGGGAGAAATTTCATTTCTAATTTTTACTGCTCTCTCAACTGTGTCCCATTTAGCGGGAACTTTAGACATTTCTTTTCTGGTACGCGCATGAACAGTTACTGCAGAAATTCCCTCTTTCAAAATCTCTGGAAGCCAAGTATCTAATTCATCTTTGTTATAACCAATACGAGTCTTTACGGACACAGGTCCTCCAAAACCTTCCTTTGCAGACCTTATAACTTTCCTAGCCAATTTAGGGTTTTTAATTAAAGCTGCACCAGCACCTTGTTTTTCAACCCCCTTATCGGGGCACCCCATATTTATATCCAAACCATCAAATCCTAATTCTTTTATAATTTTTGCCGCTTGAAACATATATTCTGGTTTTGATGAAAAAAGTTGAGCTACAATCGGCCTTTCTATATCTCCATATTCCAAATCTTTTAAAAGTTTTTTCTTTCCTTCATCCTTGGCTCTTACTAAACCATCTGCAGAAACAAACTCCGTCCACATGACATCCGGTTTCCCATATTTAGCAATAACACGACGAAACGAAGCGTCTGTAACGTCCGCCATTGGAGCTAAAACAAAAAAGGGCTTATTTAGTTTTTGCCAAAAATTTTTCATATAAAAAAGATTATAACGAAAAACGGCCCCGACATTTCGTCGGGAGCCGTCTAGTCGGTAGTTGAGAGCCTGATGGCGAAGAAGGAGGTCATCAGGATACTCAACACCTAAGGGGCAGTTGTCCAAACCGTAGGGTCGGCTTGGAGAAGTGTGGTTGGATGATGATCCAACCGATCATAAGTTTTTTGGGAGGTTTAGTCCCTAGAACTCGGTATCAACTTAACAAGCGTTTTGGCCTGACTCCATCAAGTCATTTGGGTTGCCCCATTTGCCTTGGTTTTGTCAGACTTCATTCGTTTGTTACAGTCACCTCTAGCGTACTTATCTGGTTCGAAGGATCCAGGAGCCTTTGATGTTCATCTTGCGATGTTCACCAAGAAGTTCTCGAATACTTCGATTTTGCTAGTTCCACTACTGTTGCTTGTTTATCACGCAAGCAATGTGCGTTTTCAGCCGAAGCTTAGACGCTGTAGTGAGACACCAGATCTCATGATGAGTGGACAAGTCCCCCCATCACACCGCAAGCCCTAACGAATTAGAGACCGGCAGTGCCCTATGTACGCAACAACTTAAAGATCGTCTGAGAGAGGATATTATTCCCTTTCAAAAAATCGTCAAGCATTTAAAAAGTTCAACCACATTTTTGACAGGAATAGCAAATTTGTTGAAAAATCATAAAACTTCCTGTTGTGTTAAAATGTATGCGATTGCGTACATTTTAACACACTCTCTTTCTGTGCTTAAAGCGAGAATATCTGTTTTAAATGCATTGGTGACCTTTCGTCGCTCGCATTTAAAACAAATATTCGAACGTCATTTATAGAAAACCTTATTCCCAAATCTTAAATCAATATAAGAGACAGTTAACCCCCCATTTTTATCTTTCAAATTAATCTTTGGCGAATCCAACAAAGAGCCAAGATTGTTTAACGTCAATTCATCATTACCACGAAGAGTTAAAAAAATAGAACCGCGCACCAAATTAAAATCAACAACGTCATTTTCATGAAAAACTATTTCTTGTACTTTGAGTCCGTATATCGATATCCCTTTTACAATTTTGATGATCCTAGAAAAATTTTCTAAGGTGGAAACCCTCTCTCCTACTGGTCCGCCCTGCACCCCATTTCTATACTCTATATAAACAGGTGAGGAAAATTCTGGCGAACGACTATATATAAAGCCATCTTTATCAAAAAAGAAGCACTCTTTTTTTCTATCTTTAGTCTCTACCCCCTCTTCTGTTCTACACCACAAGGCAATGGGCTCGCGTTCACTAACAATAACTTCAATTGTATTAGGCACATGAAGTACTAATTTTAAATCCTTAATTGGAGGAAATTCATGAAGAATCTTATTTTTTAAATCTTTTTTGTTTACTGTTAAAAATGTAGCTCTCGGTAAAAGTTTCAAATAATCTCCAGAAATAGTTGTTCCTACAAATTCTTCCACCATTACTACATCTATTGTCTTTGCTCCAACAACACTTATATTTTTAATTGAAAAAAAGGGTATTCGCACTACTAAAACAGGAATCAAAATGAAAATCAAAAAAATACCAAGGGAAATCAGAGCAATTCGTAAAAGTTGTTTTCTCTTACGCTCAATAATCTTTTGTGATTTTAAAATTGAATCTTTCCCTTTCATTGCGGAGTCGGGCTATTCAGCCTCTATAACACTTCGACCGCCCATATAAGGCTGTAGAACTTCTGGAATTTTCACCGAACCATCGGCTTGTTGAAAATTCTCTACTAAAGAAACCAAAATGCGAGGAGAAGCTGTGGCTGTGTTGTTTAATGAATGAACATATTTTGTTTTTCCATCACTATCTTTATAGCGAATATTTAAACGACGAGTTTGGAAATCATGAAAATATGATGCAGAATGTGTCTCTCTATATTTATTCTCTAACGGAACCCAAGCCTCTATGTCATATTTCTTTACTTGTCCGAGGCCAAGGTCAGCGCCACAATTTACAACAGTACGATACGGAATACCGAGAGATTCCATAAACTCTTCACTATTTTTAGTAATTTCTTCGTGAAAACGAGCTGATTCTTCATGGCTCGCTTCGCAAAGTAGAACTTGCTCCACTTTGAAAAATTCATGCACACGAATAAGGCCCTTTACATCTTTTGAGTAACTTCCTGCTTCCCTTCTAAAACATGGAGAAAAAGAAAGATACTTTTTAGGCAACTCTTCCTTGGGGAGAATTTCATTCATGTGATAGCCCATAGTTGCAACTTCGGCGGTTCCGGCCAAATAATCTCCATCTTGAGTTTTATACAAATCTTCTTCGCTCTGTGGAAGCATGCCGGTACCTATTAAAGATTCTTTTTTAACCAACGATGGAGCAATCATGGGAGTCAAACCTTTTTTAGCAAAAAAATCCATTGCGTGATTCCAAATTGCAAAAGAAAGCAAGGCACCATCTCCTTTTAGGAAATACCCTCTAAATCCTGAAACCTTTGTCCCTCTCTCTAAATCAAGCATCCCCAACTTTTCCATAATCTCAATGTGAGACTTTGGTTCAAAATCAAACTTTGGTAACTCGCCCCATTTTTTTACCTCCTTATTATCTTCGTCAGATTCGCCGTCTGGCACAGAAATATCTGGCACATTTGGAATCTGAAGCATCAGGGCTTGCCAGCTTTTTAAAATCACCTTTAATTTTTCTTCCTCTCCTTGAAGTTTTTCCTTCAACTCTCGCATTTCTACTAAAAACGTTTCCTTCTCTTCTTTCGATACTTTTACGATTTGATCACTTACTTCGTTTTGACGAGCTCGCATATTATCTGTCGATTCCTGCAGAGAACGACGTTCATCATCAAGCCTCAAAAGCTCTGCTATATCAACAGAAATGTGCTTTTTCTTGGCACCCGCTTCTACAACATCTTTGTTTTCTCTTATAAAACGAATATCCAGCATGGCATTATTCTAACAGAATAATGCCATGAGAATAAGGAATGAGGAATATAGAATAAATAATCACGATTCCCAATTCGAGATTCATTATTCAATTGTAGCAATGCTACAATCTTTATATGTCTTACGAAATTCATGATTTGCCCCATGAAGATTGGCCTCCTCTTTTAAAACAGATTCCTGATCCCCCTCAAAAACTCCGGTTTGCTGGAACGATGACGCCCAATGGAAATAAATTACTAGCCGTGGTTGGCTCTCGCGAAATGACGCCTTACGGAAAAGAGGCTATTGAAACAATAATGGGCTGGTTAAAGGGTGCGCCCGTAACTATTGTTTCTGGGCTCGCTCTTGGCGTAGATGGCACCGCTCACAGGGGTGCTTTAAGAAATAATTTACACACAATTTCAGTACCTGGTTCTGGGCTTTCACAGCGAGTGATGTACCCATCAAACAACGCAAAACTTGCAGAAGAAATAGTTGAATCTGCGGGGGGATTACTTTCAGAGTTTGAAGATGATTTTCGTGCAACACCATTCAGCTTTCCTCAAAGATTTAGAATCATGGCAGCAGAAATTAAACTAAAGGTAATGGA
>CAYIKP010000009.1:35133-40624 GCA_964364225.1 uncultured Candidatus Saccharibacteria bacterium
AATAGAATCATGGCAGGAATGTCTGATGCAACACTAATAATAGAAGCTAAGGATAAATCAGGGAGTTTAATAACTGCACGTCTAGCACTTGAATACAACAGAGACGTTGGAATTGTTCCTGGAAATATTTTCTCGCCACAATCCCAAGGTGTAAACAAACTATTACGTGATGGCGCACACGCAATAATAGAGAAACAAGACATTTTTGAGCTGTTGAAATTAAAAATTGACGCCATAAGCGACAACGCTACACAAAAAACTCTTTTTGAAAAATTATCGCCAGAAGAAAAAGAAATAATCGACTTACTCCAAAGTGGTGCAAAAGAGACCGATGAAATAATCACTCAATCTTCTTTAACCCCCTCCATGGTTCTTGCCATCATCTCTTCCCTTTCTTTGAAGGGTTTAATAAAGGAACAAATGGGAGAAATCTCTCTAAATTCTTAACATAAAACCCATATTTAAATTTCACAAACACTTTTATGTCACCACACGAAGCTTCGCTTCGGCCTATTCCGGCTCTGTGGCGTATGTATTTATTTGATTTTATATTTCAAATTTAATGTTTTATTTTACTTAATATTAGTGAAATTTAAACAGGGCAAGTTTGCAAATAAAAATAATGTGTAGTACTAATGTCTCTTGACCTGTCCTGTTAGAAATTTCAACGGGCAGTAAAAATAGATATAAACTAAGTGAAGGACACGAGGCCAAACAATAAATGAAAAAGATATTAGTTAAAAATTTTCTACTGGGATGACTACGCTTGTAATAGTAGAGTCGCCTTCAAAAGCGAAGACCATAGAAAAATATTTGGGTAAAGATTTTCGTGTTGTTGCATCTGTGGGACACGTACGCGATCTTCCTAAATCAAACAAAAAAGCCATAGACATAGATGGTGGTTTTATTCCTCATTATGAAATTTCTAAAGGTAAAGAACACATAATAGAAGACATTAAAAAGAGAGCCAAAAAAGCCAGTGAGGTTTTACTTGCTACCGACCCCGACCGTGAAGGCGAAGCCATTGCTTGGCATATTGCTGAAGTAGCAAAACTTAAAAATCCAAAAAGAATTGTCTTTCATGAGATCACAAAAGATGCCGTGCTAGAGGCAATACAACACCCAAGAGAAATTGACGAAAAATTAAAGACTGCTCAAGAAGCGCGCAGGGTGTTAGATCGTCTTGTGGGCTACGACCTTTCGGGGCTCATTTGGAAAAAAGTTCGCTATGGACTTTCTGCTGGACGAGTGCAATCCCCAGCACTACGAATTCTTGCTGAACGAGAAAGAGAGATAGAAAAATTTATTTCACATCCATTTTTTATAATTCATGGAATTTTTGAGAACAAAAAAAAAGAAAAATTTGAATGCCTAAGCTCTATTGATATTTTGGATGAATTCGAGGCAGAAAGAATTGTCTCCCAAGGTAAAACAGCAGATTGGAAAGTGGGCAGTGCGGAAGAAACTAAAGTAATGCGTGCACCTCGCGCCCCTTTTACAACATCTACCCTTCAACAAACAGCTTCTACTCGCCTAGGATTTTCCCCATCAAACACCATGCGTATTGCTCAAAGGCTTTATGAAAAAGGTCTTATCTCGTATATGCGTACAGATTCTACAAACCTAAGCTCTCAGGCGCTTGGAATGATAAAGGGTGCAGTAGAAAAAGAATGGGGAGAAAAAATGCACCAATTCCGTACATTTAAAACAAAATCTAAAAACGCACAGGAAGCCCATGAAGCAATCAGACCAACTGATTTTAAAAAGAAATCTGCCGGAGTGGCCGAAGATGAAAAAAAACTATACAAATTAATTTGGGCCCGCACAGTTGCTTCGCAAATGAAAGATGCAGAGACAATGAGAACTACAATCATTGTGAGTGCGGGCAAACTGCCAGAGCTTAAGGCGGTTGGTACAAGAGTAATTTCGGATGGTTGGCTATTAGCAGACCCAAATGCAAAAGGAGAGGATGTGATATTGCCTCATGTAGAAGCTGGCGAAGAATTAAAAACCATTTCAATAGAATCGGAAAGGAAAGAAACCACCCCTCCACCTAGATATTCTGAAGCGGGCCTCGTTAAAGAGCTCGAGAAAAGAGGTATTGGCAGACCTTCTACCTACGCGTCTATTATCAAAACCCTTTTGGATAGAGAATACGCAACAAAAGAAGCACGCTCATTAAAACCCACGGACACTGGAATGGTGGTATCCACTTTTTTGGAAGATAACTTTGCAACCTATATTTCAGACACCTTTACTGCAGAGATGGAAAATGAATTAGATGAAATTGCTGATGGTACACGCCAATACAAAAAAACATTAACTGATTTTTATAAACCATTCCTAAAAGATGTAGAAGAAAAATCTACAACAGCAAAAATTACAACCCTCGGCGATGCTGATGCTAAACTTTTGTGCCCTAAATGTAGCTCGCCTATGATTATTAAACTCTCAAGAGCGGGCAGGTTTATCTCTTGCTCACGATTTCCAGACTGCAACGGAGCCTTAACAATTGATGGGAAAGAGATTCCTAAAGATAAAGCTGTGGGAATTGATCCAGAAACTGGGCTTGAAATTTTTGTAAAAACCGGAAGATTTGGACCATATGTTCAAGTGGGCGAAGATACTAAAGATAAGAAAGCTAAACCAAAGAGAGCCTCAATTCCAAAAGGAAAAGAGCCAACAGAAATTTCTATAGAAGAAGCATTAAAGTACCTTTCTTTGCCAAGGGTTTTAGGAATACATCCTGACACTAAAAACCCTATTCTCGCTAATGTTGGGCGTTTCGGACCATATGTAATGCATGATGGAGATTTTAGATCTCTCAAAACAGACAGCCCATATGAAATCACTTTGGATAGAGCCCTCGAAATACTAAAGGAGCCGAAAAAAGTTGGCAGAGGTAGATTTGCAAGAAAGAAATAGATAGAATGAAAAAGTGAGTTATGAGGACTTATTAAATAGTGCTTTTAGCGTATCGGAAAAAGAGCTTATTATAAGGGCTTATAAATTTGCTGAAGAAAAACACAAAGACCAAAAAAGATTTTCCGGCGAGCCATATTTCAATCACTTATTTGGGACAGCAAAAATACTTTCAGAAATTAACTCTTCAGCAGAAACAATTGTTGCTGGACTTTTACATGACACTATTGAAGACGTCGGTGTCACTAAAGAAGATCTAGAAAAAGAATTTGGAAAAGATATCGCTTTTATTGTTGAAGGAGTTACAAAACTTGGAAAATTAAGATACCGCGGTGCAGACAGACACAATGAATCTTTGAGAAAATTTTTCGTAGCAATGTCTCAAGATATTCGCGTGCTCATGGTAAAGCTTGCAGATAGGCTTCATAACATGCGCACCCTTTTCCATGTTTCAAAAGAAAAACAACTAAGAATTGCTCGGGAAACACTAGAAATATATGCCCCTATTGCTTACCGTTTGGGGATCAGAAAAATTAATCGTGAGTTAGAAGATCTCGCCTTTCCTTATGTTTATCCTGAAGAATATAAAAAGACAATTGAATATGTGAAAGAAAAACTTGGAAAGAGCGAGCATGATGATTTAGAAGACTTTTTAAATTCAATTAAAAAAGCTTTAGCCAAAAACGATATAAAATTTGAAAAAACTGAATATCGTATAAAGGGTTTATATTCTCTTTACAAAAAGCTAGCAAAGAAAAGCGGCGGGGAGGTTTATGATTTGGCTGCAATAAGAATAATTGTTGGAACAGTGGAGGATTGTTATAGAACTCTCGGCGTAGTGCACTCTTTATGGAAGCCACTCCCCGGTTCAATAGATGATTACATTTCTCATCCAAAACCAAATGGATATCAAAGTTTACAAACGACAGTTTTCACTGGTTCTGGCTTTTTAGTTGAAATTCAAATAAGAACTAATGATATGCACAAAGAAGCAGAGTTCGGTATTGCCTCTCACCTTTCATATAAAGAAACTGGCGGAAAAGGAAAAACTAAAGGATTTTTGTGGCTTTCAAGCCTACTACCAAAAGACGGTACGCACGCCAGTTTTTC
This sequence comes from uncultured Candidatus Saccharibacteria bacterium, assembly GCA_964364225.1. Taxonomy (GTDB): domain Bacteria; phylum Patescibacteriota; class Minisyncoccia; order Phycocordibacterales; family Zambryskibacteraceae; genus 12-FULL-44-12b. The sequence continues at coordinate 39,166 of CAYIKP010000009.1, forward strand.
AAATGACATACCAAACTGGATAAAAGAACTGGCAACCTATCATGATAATCATGCGGGCTCTACTGATGTAACTGAAGATATAAAGGGAGATTTTTTTAGTCACAGGATATTCCTCTTTACACCAAAGGGCGATGTTGTTGATTTGCCTTCAAATTCCACACCTATTGATTTTGCTTACTCAATACACTCGGATGTTGGTAATTCGTGTGTAGGGGCAAAAATAAACGGAAAAATGGCTTCCTTGGATTCAATACTATTGAATGGTGACATTGTTGATATTTTGACTAAGAAAAAATCAGGTCCAAATACAAAATGGCTTGAGTTTGTAAAAACTACTGCAGCAAAAAAACATATTCGAGTTAAAACAAAATCTAAAAGAGTTAAACAACAAAATTCTTAACAGAATAAAGGTCGTCTTCTTCATTTTTTATTTCCTCTGATGACCTATCGTCTATTGGATTAATGTCTGTTTCTATTTTTTCTTCAGCATTTATTTCAGATCTTTTTTCTGCTTTATTTAGCATGGCATTTTTTCCGGCTTCACCTTTTTCTAGTAAATGCACAATGTCTGCCAAATCGTCAAAATCAAAAAAATCAATAAGAATTTTCCCGCCCTTTTCTCTTCTCTCAATATAAACACGAGTGCCTAAAGACTCTTGAAGCTTGCTCTCCATGTCAGCGAGGGCTGGGTCTTTCATTAAATCTTTTTTACGAGCTCTTTCAAAAGCAATGGAGCGAGCAATTCTTTCTGCTTCACGAACAGACATTTTCTTTAACATTATTTCTCTAAACAAGGTGGCTTGCTCCTCGGGGCGGTCAATAAGCATCATTAACGGCCTTGTGTGCCCTTCTGTTATTTTTCCATCAGAAAGCGCCTGCACAATATCCGTTGGGAGTAAAAGAATACGTAAGGTGTTTGTAACATATTCACGACTCTTTCCCACCTTTTTAGCAATTTCGTTATGCTTAAAACCAAACTCTCGTGCCAGTCTGTCAAACGCTCTTGCTCTATCAACAGCATTCAAATCTTCGCGTTGAATATTTTCTATAATCGCTAATTCCAATTTCATTAAATCGGAATCGTCTCCAGTCTTAATCAAAACAGGTACTTGAGAGAGGCCTGCAAGGCGAGCAGCACGCAATCGACGCTCACCAGCAATGAGTTCATATTCAACCCCCAGTCCGCCATCTTCTTTTTCAATCTCTTTTCTAGTAACAACGAGGGCCTGTAAAACTCCATATTGGCGAATGGACTCAGAAAGTGAACGAAGCTCATCTTCAGAAAAATCTCTCCTTGGTTGAAAGGGGTTTGGTTTTATTTTGTCTACTTCAATCCAAAAAACGGCATCATTATAAAAAGGCATTTAGTAATTTTAGCATGTACAAAATTGATTACTAAATTTATTTTGTGTCTCTATTGTACCAAACTCGCACCTATTTCCAAAACAAAGTGAGGTAA
>CAYIKP010000010.1:0-18305 GCA_964364225.1 uncultured Candidatus Saccharibacteria bacterium
AAGCCTTGGTAGGAGCGACGGCGACGGACAGAGAAAATTTTTAGCAAAAAATTTTCGTGCTCTTTTCGGGGAACACCACGAGCGACTTTTAACGCTTACTCTACCCTTCGGCAGGCTCACAGGATGTCGCAAACTAGCGTTTGCTCCACTGAGGGGCCTTTCTTGCTTTCTTCAATCCGAACTTTCTTCTCTCTTTCATGCGAGGATCTCTTTTCAAAAGTCCTGCTTTTTTAACAGGTTTTCTAAGCTCTGCGTCCATAATGATAAGCGCACGAGCAATGCCATGGGCAACGGCATCTGCTTGAGACGAAATGCCACCACCTAGAACTTTTACGGTGATAAGGGCGCCATTCTCCATCTGGGCTATTTTAAGGGGAGAAATGACCTTCTCGCGCCACTCCATAACAGGAAAATATTCTGACATTGGCTTGTCATTTATTGTGATTGAAAGGTTGGATGCTTTTGAAAGGCGTACACGAGCTTGTGACGTCTTTCTTCTTCCTACTGCTGAATAATATTTTCCTTCTGTTTTTGTCATTTTATTTATAGTGAGTATATCGAACTATTTCTTTATTGTAAGACGCTTCATTCTTGGCACTCTTAATTTGTTTTTAGGAAGCATTCCATCAACTGCCTTACGAACAACCTCTTCCACTCCACGGCGACCAATTAAATGACCCATTGCTTCTTCTGTGAGTCCTCCTGGATATTGTGAGTGAGATCTATAAATCTTTTCTCTTTTCTTTTTTTCAGTAATTATCAAACCTCCAACATTTTCAATTAAAACACTAGTTTCTCCTTCCTTATTTGGTGCGTATAGGACTGAGTCTTTTCCCATTAATATTTTAGCGGCCTCCGAAGCTACTCGGCCGAGCTTCTTTCCATTCGCATCAATTTTGTATATCTCTGTAGCCATATTTTTATACGAGTTCTATATAAGCGCGAAAACTGCCGTCTTGCAATCTTCTAATGGTTTTTGTAATTCTTGTATAACCGCCCTTTCTGTCTTTGTATTGGGGGGCAGTTTTTTCCATTAATTTTTTTGCTTGTTTTTCACCAACATGCGCGATGAGAAATCTTCTTGAAGCCAATGTTCCAACTTTTGCACGAGTAATTAATCTTTCGTAATAAGGGCGTAGTTCTTTTGCTTTTGCTTCTGATGTTTCAATTTTTCCACGAACTGTTAAAGATACAGCCAAAGACTTAAGAAGTGCAATTCTTTGACCCTTTGTTCTTCCTAATGTTCTTTTGTTTTTGTGGTGTCGCATAAATTAGTTGTCAGTTGCAAGTTGTCAGAATTATTCTTTCAAGGTTATACCGAATTCAGACAAACCTTTTCTAATTTCTTGAATTCCTTTTGCACCCAAACCATCAACCTCCAAAAGATCTTTTTCTCTCTTACGAGCTAGGCCTCCAACTGTACGAATGTTTGCACTTGAAAGCGAGTTTAGTGTGCGTGCTGATAGGCCAATTGTTTCAATTCTAGTTTTCAAGATATCAGAATCAGGCTCCTTCTCATCGTCTGTTGCTTTTGTATCAATATCTCTCACAGGAAGAGGTTCTTCTTCTTTGAAACCCACAATCGCCTTAAGCTGGTTAATCATCAACTCAATAGATTTTTCTAAAGCTTCTTTTGGAGTAAGGGTTCCATCTGTTTCAATGAAGAGTCTTAAACGGTTAAAGTCTGTTCTGTCTCCAACACGCATTTGCTCCACTTCATAGCTTGCTCTTCTAATAGGAGTAAAAACTGCGTCTAAAGCCAAAGCTCCGATATCCATTCTAGTTTTTTGGATAACTTCACGAGACATGTATCCAATACCTCTTTCTACAGTAAGCTCCATGTCAATTGATGACTTAGCATCAGCTAAAGTACAAATCTCTTGTTCTCCATTTAAAATTTCAATTTGTCCTGGGGTTTCAATATCTCCCGCTGTAATTGTTTTTGGACCTTTAGCTTTCAATGACATTTTCACTGGCTCGTTAGAAGTGATTCTCATTCTCACTCTTTTCAAGTTTAATAGAATTGCAATAACATCTTCTTTTATTCCCTGTATTGTTGAAAATTCGTGTTCTACTCCATCAATTTTTATTTGAGTAATTGATGCGCCGGGAAGAGATGAGAGAATTATTCTTCTCAAAGAGTTTCCGAGGGTGTGTCCATATCCAGGGTAAAGACCATCTATTTCATAGACGCCTGAAAAGCCCTCTTCAGAAATGACCTTTGGTTTTGATGGTAAAACAATTGATATGTCGTTCATAAATTTTTTGTTATCTTGAGTAATATTCAAGCACTGCGTTTAAATCAAACATGTTGTCTGCTTTCTCTACTTCTGGTATTCCTACCACTTCTGCCTGCATCTTTGAAAAATCACACTTTAGCCAATTTGGTGGAGTGTAGGTTTTTGTTCTTTCTAATAAATCAGTAAACATGCTTGAGCTTGTTGATTGTGGACGAACAGAAATAATGTCGCCCTTTTTCATTTGGTATGAAGGAATTGTGACTCTTTTGCCGTTTACACAAATATGTCCATGGGAAACCACTTGGCGAGCAGAGAGTCTGGTTGGACGAAGCCCCGCACGAGAGACGGCGTTGTCTAAACGAAGTTCTAGTTTTGCATATAGCCTTTCTTTACCGTGCGCATCTTTTTTTTCTAATGCTTCCTTCACATATTTTCCAAACTGCTTTTCTGTTAATAGATATGTGTATCTAGCTTTTTGTTTTTCTTGTAACTGACGACCGAAATCAGTTTTTGGTCTCATTGGCACCTTGCCAAGTCTTTCTTTTTTAGAAAGATTTAGCTGATACTTTTGTGTTTGAGTTTTCTCAAAAACAGCGGCACCTAGACGACGAGCAATTTTGTATTTTGGTCCTACTATCATGAGATTTTTCTTATGAGCATAGCGAATTAGAAATAATCTCATCCCCCACTAACTTTGCCGGTAAATAACCAAGCGACACGTGGGCGAATAGCCCACCCCTATTCGGGGTAGTGTCGCTGGGAATCCTTGTTGTTAATTGTTTGTTTATCATTTTTGTTCTTATGTTTCGCAAAGTTAGTGAGGGGATCAGTAAATCATAATCGTTTCACTCCTTGATTTCCTAGACTCTTCTTGGTTTTTTAGGTTTTGGTCCATTGTGAGGAACTGGTGTCATATCTCTAATTGTTCCAATTGCGATACCTTTTGAAAGAAAACCTCTTATTGAAGACTCTCTTCCTGAACCCACCCCCTTTACAATCACATCTGTCTTTTTAAGACCTATGGTTTGAGCCTTCTGTGCCAAGAGCTCGCCAACCTTTGCGGCGGCAAACGGTGTACCTTTTTTGGCACCCTTAAATCCTAACGAACCAGAAGACGACCATGCCAAAGTGTTTCCTTTAGTGTCCGTGAGGGTTAGTTTTGTATTGTTATAGGTAGATTCAACATATAAAATGCCTGTTTCAACCCTTCTTTTAGACGAAGAAACCGGCGCTTTTGAAGCGCCTTCCCCCTCTGAAGATGCGGTTTTTACAATCCTTTTCTTACCCATAACTCAATCATTTTTACTCGCCACAAACACCCTAAAACCCATTGGTAAATGTGAGAGGTATATTGTATATAAGCGAGAGAATCTTGTCAATTCTGTAGCCTTTTGGCTACAGAATTGCTATTTTCGCTCGCTCGGAAGTTCAATTAAAAACTTAGAGCGAAGGATTGCAGAACTTTGGAGCGAGGCAAACACTATTTTGGAGTTTCGCGAGAATCAATCTAGAAATTAATGATCCGAATAGCAAAATGGGTATGTTTGAGGACTCTGGACGAGTTGCCCATTTTGCGTAGTGAGGAGATTATAATTTCGATTGATGAAGCGGGGCCCACTCCAAAAAAGTGTTTGGCGAGCAATTTTTATTTTTTGTCTGCTGCCTTTCTTCCAGTACCCATAGTCTTTTTCTTACCTCTAAGGGTTCTGGCGTTAGTTTTAGTTCTTTGTCCTCGTACTGGCAAAACTTTTGCGTGCCTAGTGCCTCTATATGCCTTAATGTCTTTCAAACGTTTTATATTTCCAGCAACTTGCCTCTTTAAATCCCCCTCTACAGTAAAAGCTTCAATAATAGTTCTGATTTTATTCTCATCCTCAACAGATAGACTTTTTGGTCGGGCTCCATATTCAATACCAGCTTTTTTCAAAATGTCTTGGGCTCGAGATCTGCCAATACCATAAAGAACAGTTAGACCAATTTCTAATCTTTTTTCTTCTGGAATTGTTATACCTAGTATTCTCATCCCAATTAAAAATTTAGCCTAGCCACATTACCATAGCTTGCTACTAGTTTCCTTGTATTTTCGACTTTTTTGTTTAAATTTGTTTTCATAAATTTTTAAACGGGACAAGTTTTTTTATCCCTGTCTTTGTTTATGACGAGCGTTAGCTTTACATATAACGTAAATAACACCGCGGCGCCTTACCGTTTGACATTTTGCACACATTTTTTTTACTGATGCGCGAACTTTCATTAGAAAACAGATTCTAAACTAAAACCTTAAATTGGGCAAGACCTAAAACTCTTGTGTTGTTGGTCTAATATTAACCTGTAATTGAGTTGCTTGACAAGTTGCTGAAGTGCCTGTTCCACCTTCATCACGCACTGTCACTTGTGCTGTTTTTGAACCAGTAGTTTGATAAGTGAAATTGAATGGATTTGTGGATGGTGATGGTGATGGGAAGTTGGTTCCAGACCATACATAAGTATATGGAGGCGTTCCTCCTGATGGATACGCTGTCCATGTTACCTGTGTTCCAACTGTTGCGGGCGAAGGAGATGCGAGACAAGAAACCGTTACATTTGCCGAAGGATTGACTGTTAGGTTGAAGGTTGTTGTTTGGTTAGTTACCCCTGTTGCGCTTCCTGTAACTGTCACTGGGAAAGTGCCTGTTTGTGCGCCCTGTGTCACTGCAAAAGTAATTGTGGAATTACATGTTGCTGTGCATGGATTATTTGAGATAGACGCTGTTACGCCTGAAGGCAAAGTTGATGTAATAGCTACAGTTACAGGGCTTTGTGTACCTGAAACAGCAGTCCTTGTAATAGTTTGATTTACATATACATCCGCCCCATCTTTCGTTACGGATTTATTTCCACCATTTGAAAGCGAGTAGCTAAATGGTGAAGGAGAAGAACCCACAGTTACAGTTGCTGAACCAACTCCAGAACCTCCTGCACCGCTACATGTCATTGAATAAGTAGTTGACGTGGCTGGAGAAACGGGTTGTGTGCCTGATGTTGCGGTTGACGTTGTCCAAGTGGCAGAACAAGAAGTTGCGTTTGATGACGACCAAGTAAGTACTGAAGATTGCCCCGAAGTAATGGTTGAGGGACTTGCAGAAACATTCACGGTTGGGGCAGAAGTAGAAGCATTCACAACAACAGTCGCCGAACCAGTTCCCGAACCACCCGCACCGCTACATGTCATTGTATAAGTGGTTGATGTGGCGGGAGAAACTGATTGTGTGCTTGATGTTGCAGTTGATGTTGTCCAAGGAGCTGAACACGATGTTGCGTTAGTTGAACTCCAAGAAATTGTTGATGATTGTCCTGAAGTTATTGATGTTGGACTTGCGGATACAGACACTGACGCCCCAGGGGTTACTGTCACCGTTGCTGAACCAGTCACAGTTCCACCACCAGCAGCACTAGTTGCAGTACAAGTTCTTGTATAAGTGGTTGTTACCGAAGGAAAAACAGACTGACTGCCTGACGTTGCAGAGCTTGATGTCCAAAAATCTGCCGTTGTGCTACACGATGCTACGTTTGTTCCTGTCCACGAAAGGGTTGATGCACCACCAGATACAATACTCGTTGGGTTTGCTGACAAAGTTACTGACGCTTGAGGTGCTGTACATTGCCCAATTGAAACCGTGGCGGGAGTTGTGCTAGCAGTACCTCCAGGACCTGTGCACGTAATGCCATATGTTTTACTTGTTGCGCCACTTGTGGAGCCTGAAGGAGTAACATTTTCTGTATGACTTCCTGTTGTTGCATTTTTTGAGCCAGACCAATCACCCGTTGCTGAACATGAGGTAGCATCTGTCACATTCCAGGTTATTGCCGTTGATGTGAGTGGGTCTGTACACTGCAAACTTGATGGATTTACGGAAATTGAAACTGTTGGTAGACTTGTTGGTGCAGAACAACGCGTAGTAAATAAATAAGTTCCACCTGGATATGCTAGTTGACTTGTTGGGGTAGTGGAACCTGTATATCCGGTTGGCGGTGTAAATGATAAAGAGTATGTAGTGCCAGATGAAGTAGGGGTAACGGTGTAATTACCACTTGCTCCAGAGCCACTTGCTCCGGCTGGGTTTGATGTCCACGAACCAGCAGGTGCGCCATTTACACTACAGTTATTTGTAACCTTTATTGTTGCGGTTGCTGGAATAACGCGAACAGGAATTTCTGCATAAAGATAGACAGTGCCACCGTCCGCAGTGTTTGATATACGGGCATAAAATGTGTAGTCGCCGGGCACAAGACCAGTGATATGTTGACTGTCATATCCCGAATCTATCGAAAAAACCGTTGTGCCACTGTATGCCGTTGTTGGACTCGATGATTTTAAAAGATATGGTGTCCCGTCTAGTGGTCCACCCTCAACATACAATGTAACCGATGACGAGGTGGTGGTCAGGGTTGGTGCAACCGCATCAAGAGTATTCGATACTACAGATGTGTTACCACCAACCCCGTCAGATGCAGAAAATTCCATATAGTAAGCTTCTACATCTCTAAATCCAAACAGTGACACAAAAATGATTGCAATGAAAAATAATTTTTTCATTGCAATAGAAACTGTTTTTGTTTTTTGGTTTACACTTGGCTCCAGTGATGTTGTTCGTTTTGTGTTCATATATCTAGTTATTAAATTATTTCTAATGGGATAAATATTATTTATTTTCTAATGATGTAACTAATCTGCACGGCAGTCGACAGCTGTTGTGGTGTTAAAACGATTGAAAGCTCATTCATGTCTTTAGAAGCACGGAAGCTCATTTGAGCAGAAGATTTAGCTTCATTAAGAAGCACAAACCCAGAGCTTGCCAAATATTTTTGATACACAGCATAAAGTTCCTCGGTTTGTTTTAGAGAAGTAAATAATACTGAGTAAAGTGTGGCCTTTCTGTCTGGGTAGTTGAGTGTGCTTGACTGAAGAATATTCTTTTCTTCTATTGGAATATCTTTTGGTAGACCAGATGGAGTTTGTGCTTTGTTGTCTTCCACTTTTACATTTTCGCTAGAAAAATTTTGTTTTTCAGCGCCCTTGTATGTGCGCATTAATGCTAAAGCGCCAGCAAGAACTATTACAATAACTAAAATAATAAGGAGAGGTTTTATAAATTTATTATGTCCCCCTGATGGATTCATTTGAATGGTTGGAATTTTCGGAGGAGGAACAGGATTCTGAACTGGTGTTTGGGGCATTGTTGGCCTTGCTTGCCCAGTCAAGTTTTCTGGAGGAAAAGTTGTTCGGGGTGGAAATTGCGAAAATTGGTTTTGGGGTTGATTATTTGGGGGCATATTATAAAGATCTAAACTAATAAACTAAATCCTATTTTACCCCACACCAAACATAAAACAAATGCTTTTTAAACACCTGTGTTTGTTTATAGCTAAAAATCCACAAAAACTAAAAATTTCATAATTATTAAAGCTTAACTTTGTTTAATGCGAAAATTTAATTTATTTTCACTTGATCATCCGAATTGAATGAGTGAAATGCAGACGGCCAAAATATGCGAGTAAAATATTGGAAATGAATAAATTCATTTCCAATATTTAGCGAGCAAAAAATACGTTAGTATTTCCGTCTGTATTACCGAGTGAACGAGGATGCAAATCTGGCTCAATAGAGCCAGATTTGACAAATACACACCTATGGTGGTATAATATTGACAGGATGGTACGAATGTGCCATGGTTGTCCTTTTACATCAATTTAGTCCTGTAGTGAGCTCTGCTCTACTACGGGATTTGTGCTTCGCTAAGCGAAGCGGGAGACTCTCATGACCAGCATCACCAAGATCCTTGCGATCGCGGTCTTTGTGGCCGTGAGCGCATGTGGAAAAGAGGTGCCAACCGATCCGGTCTGCACCGTCAACTGCAACCCGCAAGAAAACATTGATGGAGCAATCACCAGCCCGACGAACAATGCTGTTCTTTCAAACGGCAATGTGACACTTTCTGCCTCTGCGACGTCGTCCCTCACGGGACCCATCACGGATGGCAGTAAGTACGTCTGGACTGCGAATGGTTCCCAGATTGGCACTGGCAACAATATCAACGTCTTTGTCGCACCGGGTTCATACAATCTGTGCGTCACTGTCTCTGGTAAAAACACCGAGAAGCAATTCTGCGGTGTGAGCTTCACTCGAATGTCAACCATTTCAGTGAAGGTTTCGGCAGCCGTTCTCGGTAACCAACCACTTTTCAGTGGTATCCGAATTACGATCTCTTCCCTTTCAGGAAGCGTGAAGGATTCGGTTGATGTTGCTCCTGATGGCACCGCCACTTTCAGTGGCGAAGTTGCGCAAAATCTCTTGGCGCTCGACAACGTTCGTATTGTTGTCGACGACATATCGATCTCGCGTACATACTGGCGTCGCCAGTATGCTGCCACTAAGGCAGAGGTTGCTAATGGTTTGGCTTTCGTTCTCATTCCCACCACGTGGGTAACCACGAGCGGAGAGTACGCTGGCCAGACTGTTGCGATCGATCCTGCAAAGCCGTTCATTGGTGATATCAAGACCGGCTACCACTTCTACGATAGTGGTTGGAGTGGTTGTACGCTTGGTGCAATGCAGTGTGGCGTGGCTTCATGGCCTACGCTTCCTGCACCGATTGCATTTATGCAGGGTTGGCAGGGTGGCGCGTTCTGGGGTTACACTGAACTGGCAACTGCAAGTGACAGCGCCACTCTCTGGAGTGCTATCAACCGTATGACCCAGTTGTTTGGTGGTCCTATTGTAAGGGCTCCAAACTCTGGCGAAATACGGAATGACGGGCGTGGAATGATTGCCGTTGGTATTGATTCATCGGAATTTGTCGGCACGTCAGCTGTAGCCCTGTCGTCATCAGCTGCTGATAGCAATAGGGACATTTACATGGGCATCATAAACTTTCGCAACCGGCAGAAAATTGCCTTGAGCGGAGCGGTGATGGCCGAGATAATGCACGCGACGGGAGCTGGCCATTTTTGCGGAGCTACAAATAGCGTAACTGCTATCAATTGTGCTCCGGGACAATCGGCAACTGCAATGGAGCCGACCGTGGAAGACGTTGCGTATTTCTGGCTTCTGCAAGCAATTCGTAAGCAAGAGCGCGCGATGAATACGCACTTCTCCATTGTGGAGAATTAGCACAAATTGAAGTTATAGTTTCCGCGATATCCATTCGCGAGAAACCCAAAGGGCGTTGTGATTGTTATCACAACGCCCTTTTCTTTTAGTTTAAAAAATATCTGACTAACTAACGTCTGTGTTAAAACACTCGCAATTGCGAGTGTTTTAACACAAGTCTATTTTATAAATCTCCACAAATAGCTGTGTAAAAATTTTCTTTTTTCAAATATTTTTGCACCACCTCATTTATATCTGAAATAGTTAAAGCTTGTATTGTATTAATATAATCCTCAACAGTTTTAGGATCATTGGAATAAAAAGCGCATTGTATTTGATGTAAATCAACCCAAGATTGCGAGGTTTGTGTAGAGCGTATCATTCCTTTCGCCAATCTTGATTTAGTGTTTTCAAGCTCTGTTTCAAGAATGCCATTCTGATTAAGTTTGTCGAACTCAGAAAAAATTAAATCTAAAACCCTATTAAAATGTTCCTTAACACATGCAAATTCAACATTGAGAGCTCCCCAATCAGGACCATTAAATAGACTTCCAGACACTGAATATACAAGGCCATTTTGATAACGCAGGATAGTAGCAAGTCGAGAGCCTCTGCCACCGGCCAAAATACTATTCAAAACTTGCAGTGCACAATATTCTTTATAATCAACAACATTCGTTCTGCAAGCAATGACTGAATTGATGTTTGAACCAGAATATTTTTCTATAGCTTGAGTAACATTTTTAACAATTGGAAGCTTTTCTGATATAGAAAACGGTTCACCAACGGGAATGGCTATACTGTCTAATTTGTCCATAAGAAGCCCCATATCAATATCCCCGCTCACTACAAAGGATAAGTTTCCTGCATGTAAAAAGGTCATTTTAAAATCAATTAGGTCATCTAACTTAATTGATTTTATAGAATCTTCAGTCCCCAAATTAGTATTACCTGATGGAGTTTCCTGCATAGTGATTCTTCTACTCACATCCCACACATAGGCTTTTGGATTTGCCTTTTTTCCACTTAATTCAGAGAGAATAGCCCCTCTTTCGTTCTCAATAGTTTTAGGATTAAATAGCGATTTATTCAAACATTCATTGAGTAGGTCTATACCGACATTAATATCTGCAACTTCAGGTATTTCAATATTAAACCTTAATGAATCAGCGTCAGTAGCGGCACTAAAGTCACCTCCTACTTTTTGTATATATTCCGCCATCAAATTTTTTGATGGAAACTTTTCTGTGCCCGCAAATAGCATGTGTTCCAAAAAATGTGCAGTGCCAGGAATGGTGTCAAAACGAGAACCCGAAAAAAATACTGCACGCAAAAATATCGGCATGCCAATTCTACGAAACAAAAAAACATTCACTCCATTTTTGAGGGTGGCTTTATGAAATTCAACACCAAACTTGGAAATTAATTTCATTTAATTTTATTGGGGGTAAAAAAATGAAAGAGGGTGTTTTGGACCCTCTTTCAATAACTAATGGTCAATTGAAACTTCGGCCCTTGCTTCTTCAGGATCCGGAGGAGAATCTGGAATTTCTAATGGATCTGGGTTTCCAGTAGCCACCTTTTGTTCTTCATGACATGCATCCATTTTTCACCTCTAGCTAAAGGTCCTTAACCAAAATATCATGATGTTGAAATAAGTCAAATCTAAAAAATTTTATAAAAAGAAAACCGGCTCTGTGCATAATATTGCACACAGAGCCGGTTTGTGGCTGGAGTTTCAACCATCACAGTCTCCATCACAGGGTGAGCCCCCCGGGCCACAGTTGCCATCGCATCTGGCAATGTTCTTACCTTTCATCTTTTTCACCTCCTTTTATTTTTTAAGGGTTTGAAGAAAGGGGCTTTCTCTAGTGCAAAAGATACGCCCGTCTTAAATAAAGTCAGTAGGGGTATGCTAATGAGGGTAACCCGCTTTTTGTTTTAGTTTAAAAAATTTATAATGTTTCAATATTAACTATCATTCCTTTGGGGATTAAATAAAAAGTTGGGTTTGTATCGGGGTGTTTCTTTTGAGATGTCTTATTTACAGTAATGGGATTACTAACTATTATAAACTCATTGTTTTCAATTTCTAAATACCCAACAGTTTCCATGATTGATACATTTATATATTTTTTACTTGGAGAAAACAAGGAGGCATCGTTCCATGTTATTTTTAGATACTTTTTTGAATTATCTATACTAATCATGTTATTTTGGTTATTTTCAAAATTGTTTTTTTGGGTATAACAAACCCGTCTTTAGGTAAAATTTTATTTGTTTCTTTATTAAAATCCACATTGGTTGATAGAAAAACAAATTCATTGTTTTCTAAAATAATAAAACCAACTGTAAGTCTTGGATTTGGAAGATTTACAGGAAGTTCTTTTTCGAAAGTAAAAGCTGCATCGTTCCACAATATAGTGTAAATAGAATTTTTATCCATATATAAATAATACCAGTTAATTTTATTGAGAAGAAAAGAGGGGGTGGTCTTCTACCCCCTCTTTAGACAACGCGTCCTACTTGCTACTGTTGTCTGATCCACTAGAATCATCATCTTTGTCATGACGATTCTCTGGGACACCCCACCCACCCTCTTCGCGGCATCATCCCTAGCATCATGCCAGGCCTGACTCACCTCTTTGGGCGTGCTTTCCGTGTCCTTGCTGGCATCGCCTTTATCGTACTGGGTCACATTTATCACCTCCTTATAAACCTGAAGTGTTATTGATGCCTAAACCCCCCAGGATATGTTGCAATTTACCTGGGTGATTTCTAAACAAAGACAATCTATACATATCATACCTCACTCCTTCAAACAGGCGGTGGCCAACAAATTTCCCCTCTTCAATAAACCCCCCTTTTCTTAAACACAAGAGCGACTGAGTGTTGTAGGAATACACATCCGTGTAAACCTTATAGATTGGAAAATTGTCAAAAAGATACTTAATGAACAAGGCTACAGCCTCGGGTCCATAGCCTAAACCCTGAAATGGCTTTTCAATGAAGGTTGTGAAAAAGACGTGTTCATCAGTCTTATTCATAGAATAGGCATAAATAGTACCCACTGCCCTTTCTTTAACAAAAATGATGAATTGAACCAACCGATCACGGGCCATATCACTATTCCACTCTTCTATAAACTCCTCTAAAGTTAAGGAGTTTCTTCTTGTGGAACAATTCGTCTTGAAGTCAGTTGAATTTCTCCAAGACCATAAAACTAACATATCATTCGCCTCGACAGACCTAAGAACAATTCGTTTACTACGGAGTACGGTCATTGAGTCCTCCCCTATATGTTTTCTGCTTTTAAAATACTCTTTTTATTAAAAAAGTAAAGAAATGTTTATCTATTATTTTTACCTTAAAAATTGTTCTGAAATTTCCTGAAGTGTGCCAGAAAATACATTCTTAGTTAAAATGTTTTTCAATTCAAACTTTCCGCTAGTTATCTCATTCTCACCTACCACTATATAAAAAGGAATATTGTTTTTTTCAGCATTTCTTTTTTTATCAGAAATATCTTTTTCGGTATTATCAACAGCAATGTTTAACCCCGCATCCCTTAATGTGTCTGCAACACTTGAAACGTCTGTATTTCCAAATGAAAGCAAGGCAATATTAGTTTCATTCTTTAATTCGGGCATTAGTCCATGAGTTTCAAGAAAATCTTTAGCTGTAACATCTCCCATTGCAATTCCGACAGCTGGAACCTTTTCTTCCCCGAACATTTGAAGAAGGTTATCATATCTGCCCCCACCAAAAAGTGAGCGGCGATTATTGGGGTCTGTATCAAAAACTTCAAAAATTATGTCGGTGTAGTAGTCAAAACCACGTATAAGTTTAAAATCAAATTTGGTTTTTATTCCTAATTTGTCCAATTTCTCCATAACCCTCTCAAGCTCCGGACTATTTTTAGGTTGTGCATCTTGCTTCTCAAAAGGTCTGCTAAATAATTTATTACGCTCATCCTCAAGTTCTTTTGGGTTCATTTTTTCCGCTTTATCTTCTAAGCGTAACGCTTTTTGTAAGTCCTCTTGATTCTTAAGTATTGGTTCATAAACTCTTGCAAGAAGCTTTCTAGAATTCACTCGTATTTCAAAATCACTATCTTTGGCGCCTAAAGAAATCATAGTTTCATAAGCGAGTTGAATTATTTCAACGTCTGCATCAATTTCAGAAACTCCAAAGATGTCTGCATTGAACTGAAAGTGCTCTCTTAAACGGCCCTTTTGAGGAGATTCATATCTAAAAACATTTGGAATTGAATACCAACGTAAAGGAAACCCAAGTTCTCGCCTTTTACCCGCAACCATCCTTCCAACCGTAGGCGTCATTTCTGGTCGTAAAGTAACTTCCCTATCACCTCTATCGGTAAAAGTGTATGTCTGTTCATTTACTATTTCCTCGCTTGTTTTAGAGCGATAAAGCTCTGCTGGCTCTAGAACTGAAGCATCATATTCAACATATCCATATCTTTCTGCCACTTTTCTCCACTTTGAAAAAAGCCATTTTCTGAAGCGTAAATCTTCTGGATAAAAATCTCTTACGCCCTTATAGGGGTTAGTATCTAATTTAACCATAGAGCAATTATAACAAAACTACCCCCTTACTCCAAACAAAAAAGCTTCTTCGCCTATCTTTGTTCTATCTCTAGCAAAAAGTATTACTCCATCATAAGGCGCTCTTACTTCTTTATCGCCATCAAACCCAATAGGTTCATTTATTTTTACTTTTTCAAAATCTGAAAATTGTTTTGTTAGTGTAAATTTTTCTGTCTTAGTTAAGTAAAGTTCTTTCATAGAAATAAACTGCTGTGGTATTTGTTCCATCTCACCATCAATATGCAGACGAGCAACAAGAAAGTTTGTAATTGTTTTTTTAGCAATTTCTAAAGAATTGTTATCCTCAAAAAAACCGCATTCAGCACATATTCCAACTTTTCCTATTTTATTCATATAGTAATCCGTACCCCCTGGCTCAACATTGTCAAAACCATGCACTACCAAATCAAAAGGTAGTTTTTTATATATATTTTCTGCGTTAATCTCACAAATAATAAAAGGCTTACTTTCTGGCGTAGAACTAGCATGTATGTCTAATAAAACATCAGCTTTTTCAAAAAATGTTTTTAAATATTCTGCCCTTTTGTATTCATAACTATTCTTTTCTTTATCTGAATAAAGAGTTTCATCTTTAAACATTCGATTAAGATTTTCTTCTGTAAAACGAACATTTTGCTCTGTGGCCCTTGGGTTTCCAAGACCAATAAAAATTTTCCCCTTTTTAATTTCTAATGATGGCAAAATTTGTTCTATTGCATCTATTCCACAGCGCTCATTTCCGTGGACGCCAACTAAAATAACAGAGGTTGGCCCGTTTTCTTTTCCAGTAATTTCTATGAACTCCTCTTTTAACATTGCCTTAGAGCCTTCTCACAATTCTGCCTTTTCCGCCGTATTCATCTTTCTCTACCTCTACCCTGTCCCCAACCAAAATACGAATTCTGTGGAGGCGCATTTTGCCAGCCAAAAATGTTAGCTGTTCACTTTGATTTCCATTTTCATCTTTAAAAATCACCTTAAACATAGCGTTTGGAAGTGATTCTATAACTGTGCCAACTATTTTCTCTTTATCTTGATGGGCCATTTATCCTAAAAACTTTTTAATACTAATAAACCCAAAAGTTAATGTTAATTGATTATTTACCCAGCTGTTTGTAAAAACATTAATATATGTCATTGGTAAAAAATTTAAGGATGTATTTTATCATTTCAAAATTGGGTCGCTCACTATAATCTTGAAATCTTTTGCGTCTGTTGGCATTTTTGAGCTCCATGGCGGAACAAGGGAAACCTTCATTGCGTCTATACCAGGGAATATATCTTTTATTTTCTGTAGTTCTGTCTTTGAATTGCCAGACAAAGCTTTTATCAAATCATCATTTATTACTTTTCCAATGAAAACTAAATCTCCTTTTGTGTTGAACAGCATAGTTTGATCTCTGCTTGGATCAAATTTTGAACCATCTTTTAGTGCAAAAGTAACAGTATCTGCATTTGAGAGTGTTACTGGAATATTTTTTAAATCGTTTGTTTGAGAAGAGAGAAATTCTGATAAAGCAACCCTATCGGCAATAACAGCAGTTATTGTGCCAGTAGTATTTAGTCTCACCGAATTTCCTGACGGATCACTTTGATCTTTTGGTGTAAAAATAGTTTTTTCCAAACCAGACAAAACTACCATAGAGGAAGGGATCTGACTGTTTATAGATTTAAGTAAATCAGTTCGGAGTGTAGCTTCAATTTCATTTTCGGCAACCATTTTATCTTCATCTGCAACTTTTTTAACAGTACCAACAAAGCCCCCAGCCATTGGAGTCTTTGAACGTGCATACATTTCTTTGTATCTAGGATCACCTTTAAAACCAGGAATCGTAAAATCGGTCAAACCAATATTATATTTTTCCCCTACATCATCTGCATAAACTACCGCTTCAATACTACCCGCCTGTTTCTTTCCATTCACTGTTTTTGGAGCTGGCACCACCACAGAATCACCTATTCTGTATACAAGACCTTCTGGCGATTCAAAGCGTGTGTTTTTAATTAATCGCTGACTCGCTGTGCCGTAGTTATTAAAAATAACTATTGTTCCATTTGCTTTTCTTTGAACTTGTTCTTCTCCGTTAGTCTTTACTGTTTTTCCACCATCCTTGGAAACCGTTACTACTTGAAAAGGAAGTCCGATTGGAACCTTGTCCCCAGTCACTGAATCTGCTTTATAGCCACTTAAAGCAACTGTTGAAATATTCACTTTCACAACCTTTGGCACAACTTCAATTCTTGCGCCACTCATAAAAGACATAACAATAAGTGCAATTACCACAACCCCCACAAGGCCTCCTGCCCACCACCACACCTTTCCACCACCCATTCTTAATTTAGGCATTTTAAACGGAGCTTTAGGCTTTGGGGATGGTATTTCTCTTGTAATTCTAGGTGTCTCTTTCCTGCCGTTTGGTATAGGAACATTCCTAATGGATCTTCCTCCACTTGGTGGCACCATGTCTTGTAAAACGTTCTTAGGCATTAGTGTGAAGATTATACCTCCAAAATTAAGGAAAACAAAATTTTATACACAGAAACTCCTCGCACTCTTTGAAAAAAGAGTACCAATTATTCAAGCACTGCTTTTATTCGTCGAATACCTTGTGCCACGGATTCTTCTTTTATTATTTTGAAATGTCCCAATTCAGAAAGATTATTCACATGAGGACCTCCACAAAATTCCTTTGAATATGCTGTTTGTAAATCATGGCCAATAAAATAAACAGACACTTCATCGCCATATTTCTCACTAAACAAATGCCTTGCGCCAAGTTTAAGCGCCTCCTCTTTTGGCAAGATTAAATTCTGCACTGGAAGTGCTTCTAGAATTTTTTGATTAACTATCTCTTCAACTCTATTCAATTCTTCTATGGTTACCTTGGCGGTATGAGAAAAATCAAAACGAAGTCTTTCAGGAGTAATATTTGAACCTCTTTGTTCTACCCCATTCCCCAATACATCTTTAAGCGCCTGATGGAGTAAGTGTGTTGCTGTGTGATATTTAACTTCTGTGGCACTTGTCCCAGCAAGACCTCCTTTAAATTTTTGCTCTGCACCAGCGCGAGATAAATCTTGATGGGCTTTAAATTTTTCTTGAAAATCAGTTCCATTTATTTCCTTTCCTTTTTCTTTTGCTAGCTCTTTTGTGAGTTCAAAAGGAAAACCATAAGTAGTAAATAAGACAAACGGGTCTTCTCCTTTTTCAAAATGTTTGAGGCCGGATTCAAGAGTTTCTTTAAATTTATTTATTTCTTCAGTTATAACTTTTTTTATTAAATTAGTATTAAAGTCATACTGATTTTTATAAATAACGTGTCCAATAACAATTTCAGCAACAATAATTAGTTCCGGTAAGTCTGCCTTTATTTTCTTTACGTGAATGTATGCTCTACGAAGTAAACGACGTAAGATATAACCCCTATCTGTATTTGATGGTATAACCCCATCGTTAATCATAAATACTGAAGTACGTATGTGGTCAACAATAATCCTTGAAGAAGAACCAGCTGAAAAATCAAACTCTCGTAACGGCAACAATAGTGATGCAAATAAATCAGTATCAAAAATATTATCTTTACCCTGGAGAATTGTTGCTAATCTTTCTAGTCCTGCACCAGTGTCTACATTTTTATTTGCGAGTTTACCAATTACCTTTCCGTTTTTCTTCTCATATTCCATAAAAACGTCGTTCCAAATCTCAACAACCGTTTCGTCTTTTACTGCTTTCAAAAACTCTTCCTTAGATAAATTTCCCAAACCTCCCTCTGTTAAATCGTAAAACATTTCTGTGTCTGGTCCACACGGACCATCGTCTCCCGCACTCCAAAAATTATCTTCTGCGCCAAGAAAATAGATTCTATTTTCACTAATCCCATTTTTTATCCAAATATCAGCTGACTCAGTATCTTTCGGAACACCCGTCCTGAGCGACTCTGGAGTCGAAGGATCATCACCCTCAAAACAGGTTATATAAAGACGATTCAGATCCAAACCAAAACCCTCTTCTTTTGAAGTTAAAAGTTCTACGCTCCATTTAATTGCGTCTTCTTTAAAATAATCGCCGAGAGACCAGTTGCCAAGCATCTCAAAAAAAGTTAAATGCCTGTTGTCGCCAACATCATCAATATCTCCTGTACGAACACATTTTTGTATATCAACCAATCTTTTTCCCTTTGGGTGCTCCTGCCCCAAAAGATACGGAATCAATGGTTGCATTCCTGCGCTATTAAAAAGTGTCTTCTGGGTAGCAGAAACTTCTGGTGGTATAAGAGAAGCAGAGGGGATTTCAACGTGTCCCCTTTTTACAAAAAAATCTATAAACCT
>CAYIKP010000010.1:18405-26441 GCA_964364225.1 uncultured Candidatus Saccharibacteria bacterium
AACAGCAAAATCTGTAAAAAGCTGTTCTCTTAAGTGTTGATTATAAATTGAGGCTGCAGGATGGTACAAAGGAACGATTTTTATAGGTCCAAATGAAGTATCTGTGTCTATTACTCTTCCATGGAGTTGTGAAATGGGTAATTCATTCTCAATACAATTAAATTTATCCAAAATATATTTCATGGAAAAACGCCCAAGTGAAGCAATCACTTTTGGTTTAATAATCTCCAATTGTCTATCCAAATATGGACCATAACTTTTAATCTCTTCTTCTGTTGGGTCACGATTTTCTGGTGGTCTGTCTTTCACAATATTAGTTATATAAACATCATCTCGTGATATTTCCGCACCAACCAAAAGCTCGTCCAGAATCTTCCCGGCTCGTCCCACAAAGGGCCTACCTGTCTTGGCTTCATTTTTCCCCGGTGCTTCTCCTATAAAGATTATTTTTGCACTATGCGACCCTTCTCCAATTACGGGAAAATTTCCCTCTTCTGTTCTGTATTTATATAAAGGAAGCGACCTGTCTTCCAATAAGTCATCTTTTACTTTTTTCATTTCTGGTTTTACAATCATTTTAAAACTTCGGTGAGCGTGTAAATCCAATCTTCATCAATAGGACTAGCTTCCTGTTTAGTTTTTAAAAACCACTCTAAATAACCTCTATCTTTTTTAAGCACATCAATGACTAATTCACCATTGTATTTGCCAAATGAAAAACGGCGAATCAAACTAGGCACAGCAGAAATTTCTGCCATCTTTTCTAAACTCACATCTTTCAAAAGGTGCTCAAAAAGTTTTTCAAGTACTGCCACATCTCCTTCAGCATCATGAGCTTTGCCCTCAACTTCCAAATCATATGCATATCTTAAATATTGAAGTTTGTGATTTGTAAGCTCGGCTTTTTCGTCAAGAAATCGTGCCACTTTTAATGTACAAATATGTTTTTGTGGTTTCAAGTCCTCAAGAGAAATAATTCCCATATCAAAAAGAGCATTATGGGCCACCATTATCGCCCCTTGTGCAAATAATTCTTCTAAACGTTTTTTTATTTCACTGCTTTGAAAAGCAGGTTTATCAGCAACCATTTTTCTTGTTATGTGATGCACTGCCGTAGCTTCAAATGCTATCTCTACGCCCTCTGGGGGTTTGAAAAGCTCTGTCCCCGTTTCATTTGTTTTCCAGACTTTATAAGAAATTTGCACAAGGCGATCTGTATCTGTAAGGCCCGTGGTTTCTGTGTCTAAAAAAACAATCAATGGTTTTTCCATAAAATTAGAGACTTTTTATTTCGTGCATAATGTGTTCAATTTTTTCTTCTTTAATTCCTATGGATTTTAAAGTTTCAGTTTTGTCTAAAAGCGAATCACAGAAAACTAGCCCTTGAGATAAGAGTGTGTTTTTTTGCGTTTGTGTAAGTTGAGTAATACAGGTTATGGGTAATGTATTAGTTTCTATTATTAAATCATGCAAATTACCTCTTTCTGGATAATTCCAACCCACTAACTTCAATTTAGTACACTCTGCATATTGAATTGCGGTAGACGTAAATTTTGTATTAGTAACCAGCCAACCTTCTGTCACCTTTCTATTTTGACCTCCATAATCAAGTTCCGTTTCTTTTAAATCATCAACACGAGCTTTCACATAAAGAACTACTTTCAAATCCGATTTGGTGCCAAGTTCATTATGAAATTTAGCTTCTACCATTATTAAGTCTTTTTCATTCCATGCCACTACATCAACTTCATGGGGTACGCATCTTCCCATTACCATTTCATCTGTTTTTGTTTCAAAACCTTTTCTATTTAAAATTTCAGCAACATATTTTTCAAAAGGAAAACCAGAGGGCCCAAGCTCTAAAACAGCGCGCCTCAAAACATATCGCTTGGCGGCTGGCAAATGCATTTTATATAATAGTTGAAATGCTTTTTTATAAATTTCAGAAGTTGTTGCTTCCTCAGAAAGTTCTTCTATTATTTTGATGGTAATTATTTCCGCGTTTTGGGCACTTGCTCCAGCAAGAATTAGAGATTCCTTTAGTTTGTTCTCATCAAACTCTTCTTTCTGACCACTGGATTTAATTACGAAAATTGGTCTCATCATATGAAAGTTATTATACCTCACACTTTTACTGCCCCAATATACCTCCGCCAATTACATCTTTGCCTTTATAAAAAACAACCGATTGACCAAAAGCGAGTGGAGATGAGCTTTTTACTGAAACAAACCATTCACCAGCTGGTGAGTTTCCTTTTTTAGATAATGTTACTTTTTGCTTTGATTGGCGATACCTAAATCTTGCCTCACAATTAATTTCTTTTGTGTTATTTTGAGTGCGATTGCGATCATTTTCATACACTTCTAAATTTAAAGAGGTGTCAGAAAGTTTAATTCTGTACTCACGGGAAAGAGATTTTTCTGGCCCGACAATAAGGATATTTTTCTTAACGTCTTTTTTCAAAACGTAAAGAGGCTCATTCTTTGTATTTTTGTTTTTTACAGAAAAGCCGTGCCTTTCCCCTTCAGTGTAAAACCACACACCATCATGCTTTCCAATAATTTCTCCATTTTCGTTTAGCACTTTTCCCTTCTGTTCTTTAATTGAGAGCTTTAAATATTTCTTTAAATCGAGTTGCCCTAAAAAACAAATTCCTTGGCTATCTTTCTTGTCTGCTACGGGAATACCAATGCTTCTGGCAATTGTTCGTGCCTCTCCTTTCTTTAGGTTTTCAAGAGGGAAAATTATTTGTTCTAATTTTTCATTAGGCACTGCCCAAAGAAAGTAGGTTTGATCTTTTTCAAGATCTTTTGGCTCACTTAATACCGCTTCTCCATTTTTTATGTTTATACGCGCGTAATGCCCCGTGGCTACAAAATCAGCACCCAATTTTTTAGCTATTTGGAAAAGAGTCTCAAATTTTACAAATTTATTACACAAGATATCTGGATTGGGGGTTCTGCCAGATTTGTATTCATGAATCATCTCATCCGCAACATATTTTTTATATTGCTTTACAGCATCTACTGTATATAGAGGAATATCTAAATGAGCAGAAACACGCATTGCGTCCCTCCTTTCTTCTTTTTCACTACAAGGAAATCCTTCTGGGTGCCATGTTTCAATAAAAACCCCCACCACATCAAATCCTCTTTTTTTAAGCAGATACGCAGAAACAGAGGAATCTACCCCTCCAGACATTCCCACTATTACCTTTGCTTTCTTCATTACGCAAAAACATTACCATATTCATAGACTTTAGAGCGAGGATATTCATTTTAAATGCATTGGTGACCTTTTGTCGCTCGCATTTAAAACGAATATCCGAGCGATTATTATTTTCCGAGATATTTCTCCCTATTCACCTGATGTCCCTCAAATGTATTTGCAAAATACATATGTCCAGCTTTGTCTGAAAGAAAATACAAATAATTTGTTTTACTAGGAGCAATTGTGGCTTTTATAGATTCCAGCCCAGGGTTCCCTATTGGGGTTGGCGGTAAACCAACACGATTGTAGGTGTTGTAGGGGGAGTTCATTTTCAGATCTTCATCAGTCAATTCAAAAGTGCCTTTTCCGTTTATGTATGCAAAAGTTGCATCTGCCTGTAGTGGCATGCCCAAATCTAAACGTTTCCACAACACTTGCGCCACTTTTGCCCTATCTTCAGGAAATTTGGTTTCTCTCTCCACAATTGAGGCAATAATAATAATGTCTTTCAGGGTTCTTCTGGATTTTTTAATATCAGTTTCAAGAGTTGAAATTTTTTTATCAAAATTATTTTTCATAATTTCAATAATTTCAACTTCACTCATATTCGCGTTTAAAAAATATGTGTCTGGAAAGAGATACCCTTCTGGAGCAGTATCTAGAAATTTTTCTGAATCAAATTTTGGCAGATCTTTTAATTTTTCTATAATTTCTTTTTTCATTATCCCCTCCTGAAAAACAGTTCTTATGGGATGAATTGAGTAATTGCCCCCCACTATTCTAGAGGCCAAAGGACATGCGCCTAATGGTTTTTCAAATTCATAAACCCCTGCATTAAGCCTCCTGCTTCCACCCAAAAAATAAGCACAGGCTTTAAAAAGAGCTTGATGTTTTATAAAACCTTCTTTATCCAAATTGTTGGCAATACCACTAAGCGTATCTCCACTTTTTACGTAAAAGAAATGTGGATAATTTATTGATGACTGAGCCCTAAACATTGATAACACTAAAACAATAGTAAAAAAAATAATCACCACCAAACTTTCATACTCAAGTATTTTTTTCTTCAAAATTTCAGGATCCATTCCGAATGAAATGGGTCGCGGTTTTTCAGTGTTATCGTCATACATAAATTTCAAAATTTATATTAGCAAGCTTTTCTTTTAAGATACACGGATTGCAACCGCAATTTTATACGGGACAAGTTTTTTATGTTGGAAGATTAGCAGGTGCCTCACCCTTACGAGAAAGAATTCTTTCAAATGTAGGAGTTTTTGAAACCTCTCCAGGGAAGTGGAAGATTGTAGCTAATTCTTCGGTGGTTAAAATAAATGCTTTGCCATGAAAATTTTTAAATGGGAGATTGAAAAAAGACCTCATTTTATATGCTTCTAAAAGTTTTAATTTGTTTTTATACTCTTTTTTCTTACGAGGATCCTGCCAAGTGTAGTCGTACCCAGGTCCCCATTGTTTTTTAAAGCCATTTAAAGTTTGCGAACTAAAAGATCTAAAAGCTCCTATAACCCCGCCCGTTCCGCCCGAATTAAATGCTTCCTTGGGTGCAAGATAAATAATTCTTATCATTGTCTCAAAGGCATTTTTTGAGATACTTCTTTCAATTGCCTCAACAACATCCTTTTCAATTGTAGATAATTTTCCATATTCCATTTTTACCTCCTTTCCTTCCTTATCTTTTTCTCCTCCCAAAATACTATTCTTAATTATTTTTTTAATTTCTTCTTTTGCCTCTTTCTTCCAATCTTCTTTTTTCTTAAAAATTCTTCCCTCCAAGGCTTTTTCTGTTTTGTGGGCTTGAATTAAAATTTGTATACATGCTTGCTCTAAGGGCTTCAAGCTTCCCAAAAATTCTATTAGAGGCGTAAGTGGATCAATTTTAAATTCTTCTTTAGGGTCTTTATCTAAACCGTAATCAACGTATGTTTTTATTGGGTAGGGATCTGGTTTTGTTAAACCCAATTGTGCTCCATTTATATTATTTATTTCTTTGTCATAAACAAAACCAGCACAGTAATCTTCCACCTCGTAAATTTCAATATTTGAATATTGTGAATAAAGTTGTGCTTCTATTACATTCTTGAAATCTTTTTGTGTCCAAATAAAGAAACGGACATTTCCACCAGTAGAAATAATCTCAAGAGAAAACCAAGGCCTAACAGAGCCCTTAAGAAATACCGTAACAAAAGATCCAGAAGATGTTTGATATAAAGCATTTAAAAACATTTCCATTGCTATTGGAGATTTTGAAATCTCTCTTGGAACCCTTATTTCAAGAAGGATGTTTTGTTTTTCATAAATAAACTTTGTCCTTATATAACGCATCCATATTTCATAAAAAGTAATACCTAAAAGAAGAGGGAGCCAAATACTCCAAAAAGTCCAAAGTGTAGAGAAAATCTCTAAGAGGCGCGATAAGACCGGCATTGTTGTAAGAAACTCAAGCATCCTATTTATTGTATCAAAGAAAAAACCGCCCTAGGGGCGATTTTTTCTTAACCTACGAAATGATATTTTCCTTCTTTATCTTTTTTGAAGAACTTTGGATTTTGAAGATTTACCAAAATTGTGTTCTCTTTTACGTATCTCTCTTTCAAAACCTTCTCAACAATCTTGTCTTTTGGAAGTGGGCCGTTCTTTTCGATTATTGAAACAATTACATCTTTAACAACACCTGGTGCATAACCCCATTCCTTTAGGGCGTAGAGACCACGACCTACAAGAACGAAACGGGCGTCTTTAATGAGCTCATTGTGAGTTGTTGCAACATGAGCTCTCTTATTAAAGAAAGTGGTTATAGCACGAGCAACGTCACGGAAGTGAATTGGTGAACCATGTTTACGAATAACTAAGTATGCGTAATCTCTTATACCTTTAGCTTTTACATTCTGTGAACTAGTCTTGCCCCACTCGCCTAATGGATTTTTTCCAATCTTGTGAGAAACATTTAACCAACGCTTTATAATCTCATCATTTTTATATTCATCATTAAGATCCTTTACATATTCCAAAAAATTCTTAACTAGCTCCCCTTCAGGAACAAGTTCGTTGTCATCAAGTGATGCATAAAGTTTTTCTAATGCCCCTTGAACATTTTTTGAAAGTGTTCCATCTATATGCCAACGATGTCTAAAGTTTGCATCTTCTTTTTCTTTTGTAAATTGTTCACCCAAAATAAGTAGAAAGTGAATATGGTTTTGCATTGAAGACTCAGTCCCGAATGCTTCCATTAACTCTTGGTGAGCAATAATGCCTCCAAGCTTCCTCAAAATTCCTTTTAATTCTTCAAAAGTAGTTGTTTCAGTTTTATATTCTTTTGATTTACGAATATTATTTAGAGAGTATTCGTCAATTTGACGCACTCTTTCACGAGTAATGCCGTATTTCTTTCCAATGGCCTCAAGAGTCATTGGTTTCGTGTCTGTGCCCAGCCCATAACGCTTTGTAACGATATCTCTAGCCCTAGCAGGAAGGCTTAAAAGAAGTTTCTTAACCACCTGTTTTGGCTTGAAATTGGGCTTAATTGAGGTCTTTTTTGCTGTTTTGGTTGCCATATTGTGTAATTTGTATATATGCTTTTTATCACCTATTGGTTAAGAAGTCAAATTATACAACAATATGGTGTAATTTGCCCCTAAAGAACAATACTGACTACCCTACCTTTTACATAAATAAACTTTTGAATCGGACCCGTTAGATATTTTTTAAATTCTTCACTCGCTTCAATTTGAGTTTTTATATCTACCTCTTCAGCGGTATTTTTTATATCAATAGTGCCTCTAAACTTTCCGTTTATTTGCACAGAAATTTTCACAAAGCTGCTTTCAGAAATTTTTTGAGCTGTAGGCCATTCTGATTGATGTATTGACCCTTCCATGCCAATTTTCTGCCATAGCTCCTCAGCAATATGTGGAGCAAATGGAGCGAGTACTTGAAGAAATCTTGCAAAATCTTTTTGAGGAAGTTCTTTTTCTTTTTCCAAAGAATTAGCACAAATCATTAATTGTGAAATTGCGGTATTGAAAGACATGCTCTCAATATCCTGAGAAACCTTCTCAATTGTTTTTTCAAAAGTGCTTACATCAAGCAAAGCACCATCTTTTTTTACCCTTTCAGCCAAAACAAATATCCTCTCTAAAAATCTATGAGGTCCTACAATGCCGTCTTGTGACCAGGCTACAGCTTGTTCAAATGGACCAATAAACATTTCATAAAGGCGTAGCGTGTCGGCGCCATAAGTTTTAACTATTCCATCGGGATTTATGACATTGCCCAATGATTTAGACATCTTCACTCCTCCCTCTGCCAAAATGAGTCCGTGGGAAGTTCTCTTTTTATAAGGTTCGCCTGTTGGCACTAATTTATGATCATATAAAAACTTGTTCCAAAAACGGGAATATAAAAGGTGGAGAGTGGTGTGCTCCATTCCTCCGTTATACCAATCGATTCCGCCACCGGAATCGCCCTGAGCTTGTCGAAGGGCATCGTTCCCCATCCAATATTTAAGTTTTTCCATTGATGCAAATTCTTTTTTATTTTGTGGGTCGGTATACCTCAAGAAATACCAGCTTGAACCAGCCCAATTTGGCATTGTATCGGTTTCTCTTTTTGCAGGACCCTTGCATTGTGGACACTTCACATTTACCCACTTAGACACGCTAGCTAATGGCGACTCACCCGTGTCTGTATATGTATATTTTTTAACTTTTGGCAGTTTAACTGGCAAATCTTTTTCTGGCACAGGAATTATTCCCTGCCCTGAGGGGTCTCGAAGGGCGCATTTTTCGCAGTGAATTACTGGGATTGGCTC
>CAYIKP010000010.1:26541-37832 GCA_964364225.1 uncultured Candidatus Saccharibacteria bacterium
TGAGGTAAAACATAGTCTGCAATCCATATTGGAATTTCTTCTTTGTTGGCAGGATTGATTGCTTTTACTCCTTTTAATTCAACCCCTGTTTTTTGTTTACCTTCAGTAGTTCTCTCAATTTCAGTCTTCTTTTTAGATTGAGCAACATAATTCTCAACCTCTTCCCTGTTTGTAATTGCTAACTTTTTAACAAGCTCGTGCTCTGGCGCAAGCACCATATATGTCGCGCCAAAAATTGTGTCTGGGCGAGTAGTGAAAACTTTAATACTATCAATACAATGTTCTAGTACTTCTGATTCTATTTCGCCACAAAAGTGTGGTTTTTGAGCAACATAATCAAACAGCTGACCACCTATTTTCTGATGTAGTTTGAAGGTGTTGTCTTGCGGTACTGAACTGTCTTTCAAGTCTCTTAACAGAGACACATTGCCTGCATTTTTTTTGATACGCTCAAAATCAAATTTCCAATCAAAGGCCTTGGCTGGGAAATCTTCATCCAAGAAATTGTTTTCCATGTATGAACCAATCAAGATTGTGTTTCTTATTGGTGTAGAAAGTTTTTCTAAAATTTTAAGAGCGACAACTCCTCCTAAACTGTGTCCAATTAAAACTGTATTTTCGTCAAATGGAACATTTTTCAAAACATACCCAACTTGACTCATTACAATCGGGTCATCAGTGTTTGGTAATTTTGGACAATAGACTTTTGCTCCAGTTTTTTCTAGTTCATTTTTTAACCATGGAAAAAAATTTGCTTCTGGTGAACCTGTATAGCCATGCAAAAGAACATATGAGGGTTTAATGCTTTCTTTTAGTGGAAAACCTATTTCTACACCCTCGCTTTTTCCTATCCAATTTCTTTGTTGAATTTTTACTCGCTCTGGATAGTCCACATCGTCCAAATCTTTGTGCAAACGCTCTGCATATTTTGTGATGGCAAGCATCCATTGTTCCTTTTCTCTTTTTTCTACCGCTGTTCCACATCTTTCACATTTACCATCAACCACTTCTTCATTTGCTAAACCAATTTTATCTTTTGGACACCAATTAATTTCAGATTTTGCCTTATACGCGAGGCCATGCTTCAAAAGTTGTAAGAAAATCCATTGTGTCCATTTGTAATACTTTGGATCTGTTGTATTTACTTCTCGCGACCAGTCAAAAGACATCCCAAGAGATTTGAATTGTTTGCGAAAATTATCCGTATTTTTCTTTGTTACTTTTTCAGGAGCAATTCCTGTCTTTATGGCGTAGTTTTCTGTGGGTAAACCGAAGGCATCCCAACCAATTGGAAACATCACATTAAAGCCCTGCATACGCCTTTTACGAGCAACTATGTCCATTGCTGTATAACCTCGCACATGGCCTGTATGAAGCCCATCGCCAGAGGGATATGGAAACTCCATTAATGCGTAAAACTTTTTTTCTTTTGCACCTGCCCTGAGCGAAGTCGAAGGGTCTACAGCTTTGTAAGGCTTTTTAGACTCCCAAACTTTCTGCCATTTTTTCTCAATTTTGGCTGGGTCGTATTTACTCATATACAGCAAAATATAGCATTTTTCTTCTTAACTTCAGAGCGAGGATATTCGTTTTAAATGCATTGGTGACCTTTCGTCGCTCGCATTTAAAACGAACATCCGAGCGACCTTTAATCGCGAAATTTCTTGAGTGCCACCCAAACAAGAATTGCCAATGCTATGCCAAGAATTATTACCTTTATAGAATCATCTGCTGAACTCCAATAACGCATTGAAGCAACAATAAATGAGAGTACACCCGCCAAAGAGAGCGACTGACCTATTGTCATATTTCCTTTAAAGAAGTTTCCTCCAGCTACACAGAGCGCTCCGAGAATTACTAACGTGACAAAAACATTTCTGTTGTATGTTTTTTGCGCAGAGTCATAATCTTGCCTGCACGTGAACTGCAAATCACAATAGCCTGTTGCTTCTGTTTTTTGTGGTGCGTAATAATTATTTTCGTTCCACTGGCCACCTTTGGAAACACAAGAGTTTTTTGTGTTGGCCTCTACTACCTGTTCAGTATTTGGGCAAAATTTTACGAAATCTGGCTGTTTATAAACAAGCGAAAGTGCGTAATTAAAGAAAAGGTTTATTACTATTACCATTCCAATAATTAGCGACCATTTGAGTACTTTTGATGTTTTATTTGGTTCCATATACATATTATATCCTGAATTCAACAATGCTTCGTTATCTGAAAACTGAAACCCCATCTCTGCTTTCGCTAGAAGATGGGGCTTTGGGTTGATGCAGGTATTTTACCGCTCAGCACCTGTTTTGTTGTTCCACTTGGGCCAACGGCCATTGGCAAGTCTACCACCGACACAGCGATACCAACCAGTATGTTGGCCATACTTATCGTATTCAAACTCGTATTGGCCAAGTCTCTGCCAACCATACATAATGTGACCTCCAAATTCTGGTTTGTGCTGTACAGCGTTGGGATTAAATCTTAGTCCTTTACAATATTAGCACAACATATTAACTATGTCAATATGGTCAGATTCTAAACTCTATAACCCCAGTAGTAGAGCAAAGCTCACTACGGGGCAAGCATCTCCTTTTTACTTAGTGGCTATATTCGGAATTCAATGACGTCTCCATCACGCACGACATAATCTTTCCCTTCTACTCTCACCTTTCCTTTTTCGCGAGCCCCTGCGTAAGAACCTAAATTAATTAAATCTTCATACGCCACCACTTCCGCACGAATAAATTTATCTTTAAAGTCTGTGTGAATTGCAGTGCCTGCGATTGGTGCAGTTGAACCTTTTTCAATAGTCCATGCACGAGTTTCATCTTTTCCTGTTGTGAAATAAGTTTCTAGTCCTAGAAGCTCATAACTTTTCTTTATTAGATTATCTAGTCCTGTTCCAAACACAGAATCAATTTCAACGAACATTCCAGGAATTTTGCTCTTGGCTTCCTCGTCATTTTCGCTCGCTGCTGAATTATTCAAAACATAAAGAATGGGTTTCATAGTAAGGAGGCACATTCCTTTTATTATTTCTTTTTCCTCTTTTGTTAAATTAAGCGTTTGAGCAAGTTTACCTTCAAGTAAAACTGCTTCAACTTTTTTTAGAACCGCTTCTTCTGCAATCGCCAACTTGTTTCCGGCTTTCACATCCTTTTGTAAATTTGAAAGACGCTTTGAAACAGTTTGCTCATCTGCAAGAACTAATTCCAAGTTTATAACTTCAATATCGTTTAGTGGATTCACTTTGCCTGCTACATGAATAATGTCGTCATCCTTAAATACACGAACAACCTCTGCAATTGCATCCACTTCACGAATATTTGTAAGAAATTTATTTCCCAATCCTTCCCCTTCTGCCGCACCTTTCACAAGCCCTGCAATATCCACGAATTCAATAACTGCTGGAATTGTTTTTTCTGATTGAGAGATTTCTGTGAGCTTTGCTAGACGCTCATCTGGTACGGGAACGATTCCCACTGATGGATCAATGGTGCAAAAAGGATAATTTTCTGCTGGCACACTCTTTTTTGTTAGTGCGTTAAAAAGAGTAGATTTACCAACATTTGGAAGCCCAACTATTCCTATACTTAATTTCATATCTAGAAATATAGCTAAAATAAGCCGTTTTTACGAGTACTTGACTTTTTACGTATTTATATGTTAAAATGCGAAAAGAAGCTCATCGTTAGAACATCAATACTCATCGCATTCAGGAGGGATTCGAGTGGACACTACAACTGATCGTGAGGTTCAAATCTTCATAGAAGAACTTGTACCAGAATTAAAAGTTCCAGAAAAACCAAAAAGGCTCGGTTTTTGGGGCGCCATGAAAAAGGTTACGACTTATTGGAAGACTCTTCTTGACAGCAATAACCGTAAACTGGAAGACGACAGGGAGATGGGCAAAGTCATCAGTTACGTTGTCTCATTTGGCGCTGTTCTAGGGGCAACAATCCAATTGTTTATCACTCCCGGAGATGGGCTTCTTATTTTAGGGGCATCGTTCCTAGGGACACTCTCGGCGTTTTTCTACTCAGTACTGTGGGCTTTATTGTTGGATGGTGTAGAAAAGATTTTAGAGGTTTCAAATGACCTTCTACCTTTCTTATTCCTTTTTCCCACACTCTCGGTAGTTGGTTGGCACTACGGACATGACTTAGCCTATGTGCTACCAGTCTTACCGCTAGCAACGTGGGTTGGTCAAGCATTCTACTGGATGAGAAAATCGTCCAGAGAAGTACGCGAAGCGTTAAATACGCCTAACCCAAAGCTTCCATCCATTCAGGTGATCCAAGAACGACTCTTCGTTCACACTGAAAAAGTGGTCAGGGAGACACGAGAACAAGTTGTCAGCAGAGACTCTGAAGTGAGTAGGCGCATATCGCTACTTAACGAAAGGATTTCTGAAGCCAGAGTGGTAATTCGCTACTTCGAGAAACGCCTAAAAGACGACTCGAAAAACGAACGGCTCAAGCAGAATCTCGAGAAAGCTAGAATCGCGCTTGAAATGTTCCTATTCGACCTCCAAAAGTTGAGTGAGGAGCAGGAAGTGGCAGTACGATTCTTCAACGAAATAGAGAGCTCTATCCCGATCGAGAAGGGCAGGCTGGCGGATGAAGAATACGAAAATCGTCTTGCTATGCTTCTCGGAGAAGCAGAGCAAGCACGACAAATCTCTCGTGAGATTATCGAGGAAGCAGTTCGCCCTGCTCTCGAGCGCATACGCATGTTGGGTGAGGTGCGCGAACAACTACTTCTTCATGCGACCGCCATCATTGAGGGGCCCAGTCTTGTCCGCAGGATAGAAGCTGTTGCAGTAAGTGCTGCACAGGGTCGTATCAAACTCCATCACGCCATCGACGCCACAAGTCAGAAGCTTGGCGTAGATGAGGAGAGATTAGTATCGTGATGTGTGTAATTCACTCCGTACCGGATTTATTTCGGTACGGAGTTTTGTTTTTTATCGAATATTTGACAACACTAAAAAACAATGTAGATTACTAAAAAGATCCTTTCCCAAAACCAACGGAGCGCGGATGACTAAGTACAAGATAACGTATATTGCCGAAGGTGAGTATTACGAAATCACTTTCGACGTCAATACCGACGAGGAAGCCAAGGGTAGGCTTGAGGCTGAAAAAGAGAGAGTTGGTAAGCATGCATCAAAGACGGTTCCGTTCGAACTGTTCCGCAAGATTGCATAGCCTCCGCCCACAGAGCCGTTCGCGCTCTGCGGGCGGTTTCTTTTTATAAAAAATTTCGTTACTGAACTATTTCTAATTCTTTCTTTTTTTGTGTTAAAAAAGTGTAGATAATTGCAGATACAAACAACAGCACTCCGCCCACGAATTGAAGGGACGTGAATCTTTCCCCTCCTAACCAATATGAAAAGAAAGCGGCAAAACCTGGTTGAAGTGACAATAAAATGGCTGCTGTAATTTCTGAAGAATATTTTAAAGAAACCATTTGAACAAAAAATACAGAAAGCGTAGGGAGTATTCCCAAAAACAACAATGGCCCGACCTGTGAAAATGGTACAGCCATATCAAATTTACCAGTAATTAACGCAAAAACCAGACTGAGTATAGCCACCACCGCAAACTGCTGGAAACATACAACTATTGGATCAAGTCCTTCTTTTGAATAGTGCCCGACCAATATTAGGTGAATAGACGTAAAAATAGCAGAGAAAAATATCAATAAATCACCTAAACCAATATTGCTCAAGCTTCCGGTTAAGAGATAGAGGCCAGAAACAGAAAGAATGATTACGGGCAAAAGAAATAATTTAAGATGCTTTTTAAATACAAAATAATTAACGAGAGGCACAAAAACAAAGAACATTCCACTTATAAAACCTGTGTTTATTGCTGATGTGTACTTCAAACCTAAACTTATCAAAATAAACACTAACCAAAGAAAAAAGCCCAGAATTACTCCGGGCTTTATGTTTTGGAAAGGATTTTTTTTAATATAGAGTATATAAATATATAGTGGTATAGCAGCAACTAAAAACCTGAATGCAGTTAACATAGAGGCATCAACAAATGAAGATATTTGCTTGGTTACAATATAGTGAGTGCCAAGAATTATTGAACAATATAGAAGACCAAAAATTGATAAATAATTTTTTGTTTCTTGTGTCATATTAGCAATGACTAATAAATACTATTATACCACAAGACTTTTAATTTGTGCGTGAAATCAATCCTTCTTATGTTTATTTACCAATCCTCTACACAACAAACTAAACAATCTTGAACAGTTTTGTTGATAATGATTTTTTATTACCAATAATAAAACTAATTGAACTATCTTGCGAAATCTTGACCTTCTTCATTTTTGGAAACTCAACACAACCACTTTCCTTAGCAATTAGAAAACCGGGGCTAAAATCGTAAATCAAACTGCCACGAGATACAACGGCATCAATTTTACTTTCAGCAAGTAAACAAAAATCCAAATTTGGTGACCAATTATTCATAACACGGCTAATGCCTGATTTATATGCTCGATCAAAAAATTTTCCTTTTTCTGGCCATTTAGTGCTATGAGCAAAATTTACCGAAATATGTGCTGAATTTTTATTAGTTAAAAGTTTTAATTTCTTACCATTAAGAAAGGCCCCCCTACCTTTTTCTGCAAAGTACATTTTATTTAAAACTGGGTTGTAAACTACCGAAGAAACAATTTCTCCTTGGTGGAAACAAGCAAGCGATACAGAGAAGTGGGGCAAGCCAAGCAAGAAGTTGCTACTTCCATCTAGGGGGTCAACTACAATTACACTGACTGATTTACGATCAATAAATCCTTTTTCTTCACTTAAAATGCTTACTTTTGGCAACTTGGTAGTTAGAATTTTAATAATCATATCTTCAGAATCCGTGTCTGCTTTTGAAAACACATCATAACTATCTTTGCCTTTGTGCATTGCTTTTGAGGAGCCTCTTTCAAATGCTGTTTTGAGTATTTTTCCAGCCTCATATGCAGACTGGATCATAATATTAACCGTGGAATTCTTTCGTTTCATTTATTTTTTAGATTTGAATGATAATTTATTATACCGTAACTTTGAATGCAAAAAGGGCTGGTAGTGATTTCAAATCACTACCAGCCCTTTGTTTCCTGTTAAACGAACTTGAAGATTTCCCACACCAATGAATCGATGTCGGCACCATCTTCATTGTGAATGACAGTGTGATTCATAGCGTTTACTGAAAACGGCTGGAACGCTCGCGCACACATACTGTAAATCTTCTGGGCAATTTCAGGCGTACAGAGAAGATGTCCCTCTCTTGGTGTGGAGAGACGTTGTACCGCTGTGTCTGAAGAGGTGCGAACCTCAACCCACACCACCACAATACCTTTCTCGGCACAGAGATTTTCCATTTCAGTACGCACTGAAATATATGGATATACCTCATCCATAACCACAGTTGAGACTCCGCTTTCAAAAAGCTGGAGAGCTTCTTCTAGAGCGTCCCGACAATAAAGCCACCTCACTTCTGGGGGATCCACCTCTTCCGTTACCCTGCTTGGGTCAGCCCTCTGTCTCTTGTAGTAGTCAACGTCAACACGACTTGCCAAAATCATTTCGTCCATGTGACGACAAATCGTTGTTTTGCCCGAACCAGGCAATCCAGCCAACAGTATGAGCCTTTTCACCTTTCCTCCTATTTCAATTGGATTTTTGAAGATCAAAAAGGTCTCTGTAAGACCTATCTATCAGCGAGTCTACTATGTTTATATTTTATAATCAATTAACTGTTTAACTGCTATACAAAAAGGGCGTACTGTCATAGCGACAGTACGCCCTCCAAAGTTGGTGGGTAGGAGAGGATTCGAACCTCTGAAGGCTCACGCCAACTGATTTACAGTCAGTCCCCTTTAACCACTCGGGCACCTACCCACGTTGTTATCCAACAATTACTTTGTGGTAAGTTTTCTTTCCCTTTCTCAAAAGAACAGTCGAGTCATCCGTCAGGAACTGATGCAACGTGGCACCAGTATCTGTTACTGGTTTATTGTCGACGTAGATTCCCCCAGACCTGATTAGCTTGGAGGCTTCCGTCTTTGACGAACAGAAACCTACCCTGACAAGAACTTCGGTAAGTTTTAAGCCGTCCGCCTCAGACTTCGCGATTGTGGTGTTTGGAACATCAGAGACATTGCCTCCTTTGTCACCAAACAACCCCCTTGAAGAAACCTGCGCCTTGCGTGCCTCCTCTTCGCCGTGGGTGATTTTCGTTGCCTCGAAAGCAAGAACTTCTTTCGCTTCGCGCAAGTGATGGCCACCCTGAGCGCAAAGTCTGGCAATCTCTTCCAAAGGTAGGAAAGTGAAAAGTTTCAAGAACTTTTCTACGTCCCTATCGTCAGAATTTATCCAGTACTGATAGTACTCGAAGGGTGAAGTCTTATTGGCATCAAGCCAAACAGCTCCGGATTCCGTCTTTCCCATTTTTTGGCCACGTGCAGTGGTCAAAAGTGGGAACGTTAACCCGTGAGATTTCCCTCCCTTTACTTTGCGAACGAGATCGATGCCAGCCAGAATGTTGCTCCACTGATCATCGCCTCCCATTTGTACCGTACACCCGTACTGATCATACAGAACGAGAAAGTCGTACGCCTGAAGTAGCTGGTAGTTGAACTCAATGAAGGACAAGCCCTCATCTCGATCTAACCGCATCTTGTATGCTTCCGCCCTGATCATTTCGTTGACTTTGAAATACTTCCCAAAGTCCCTCAAAAACTCTATGTAATTGAGGGGTAACAACCAGTCGGCGTTGTTCAAAAACAACCCCACATCATCACCGAAGGACAGGTATCTCTTGAGCTGTTCCAAAAGAAGTCTCCCGTTTGACGCAATGTCTTCTTTTGAAAGCATTTGCCTCATTTGAGTCTTTCCACTTGGATCACCAATCATGGTAGTTCCACCACCAATGATGGCGATAGGCATGTGGCCAGCTTTCTGTAGATGGGTCATTGCCATAATCGGCAATAGATGACCAACATGCATACTGTCTGCAGTTGGATCAAAACCCACATAGAAAGTGACCCGGCCAGTGTCAAGCAAAGACTCCAACAGCAAAGTTTCCTTCAAATGATGAGTCTTTGTATCAAACACCTCCACGGGCGCCGTTTCTTGTTTGATGAAACCCCTCTGTTTTAGTTCTTCGTAGACGTTCGACATGTTTCGCTCCTTTTATATTTGGTTGTTAATGATCGGTAGTCTTCATGACTAGCACACTAACTTCACCTAGTACATCACGAAACTAGTTTTAATGCAACTGCCATACAGCAAATAAATTAAAGCACTGCTATCTTCTATTATCATTATTCCAACACTCAATTACATTGAAAGAATGTGTGGCCAAAATTAGCGGTTTCTATGAGCACTTGACTAAATGGTAGTAATATGTTAACATTCAGAAAGAAGTTCTCACCTATTGGAGGCATCATGACAACTGTTCAGGAACGAGTCGTGGATTTCGATACTGCGGTCAAGGGCGGTTGGGTGTTCGTTGGAATCTTTCCGAGACCTAACCAGCCACACGATATTCACGGCCGCCTCATGCGCAAAGGCCACGAGGTGGCGGACTGCGGATTCGATGGCGAAGGCAAGCTGACAAAGGTCGGCGAATATGCCCTCTGGGTGTATCCGCTCTGCCATGCCAACTGCGGGTGCGTTTTTCATGCAGAAGACGCTCTTGCTTGCGAACACGACACCGCTGTCATGAAGGAGAATGT
Organism: uncultured Candidatus Saccharibacteria bacterium; assembly: GCA_964364225.1. Lineage (GTDB taxonomy): Bacteria > Patescibacteriota > Minisyncoccia > Phycocordibacterales > Zambryskibacteraceae > 12-FULL-44-12b. Next base: position 36,289 of record CAYIKP010000010.1, read on the forward strand.
GAAGCTCGCTGGTGGCGACATGCATGCTTTCTTCAACATGATTGATGCTTGGTAGTTCCGCCCGTAGAGCCACACACACTCTGCGAATAAACTATTCCCCACACAATAAGGAAACAGCCATGCGGACCAGTCAGTTTTTCAATCCAGTTCCTCCACTTCCAAACATGGAGGACCAACTGTTTCTTGAGGATCTCTCGATCATGAAGAGGCAGGAAATCGTTGGCATCTCTGGTTGTACGGTTCATTTGAACAGGCACCAGATGGGACTGCCCTGCGAATGCGACCTGAGGGTTGCAAGGGGGCCGAAGCCGGAGCGCGCGCCGAGGCGGCCGGCGAAGCGTTCATCGAAGCGAATCAAGCAATAATTGCACAAGTGGGGGCGGGAGTAATATACTCCCGCCCCTTTTCATAAAATAAAATTATTTCCCTCTCTTTCCTAACCAATAAACCCACCTCTTCATTGCGTCTCTTCTCCAAATACCAAAGTGTTTTAGGTAGCCAAATTGCCTAACCCTGATTGGCCTAAACCCAGAAAACCACAAAATCCCTTTTCTAATTTCATTTGTTGTATCGCCAAACATGATCCTTTGCATTAAGGGTATTGAGTCTGAAGTTACAAATATACTTGCGCTTTTCCCCTTTAATAATTTTTTCCAAAGCTGTCCTCCAGCAACAAATTTGTAAGCAAACCCCGGCATCCACGATCTATCAAAAAGACCTTTCAATAATGCAGGCATAGTAGACCACCAGGATGGATAAAAAATAACAAAATGATTGCACCAGTTTACGTTTTCTTGAAATGCTACTAAATCTGGCTCAAGTTCTTGGCGCACTTTGTATCCGTGGTGAAGAATCGGATCAAAAATCATGTCGCCAACATTTTGCCTGCGTACTTCATGTTGAGCTTCCATTGCCCCCTTTTCATACTCTCCTGCAAGAGTCCCATTAAGACTGTCCTTATCTGGATGGCCAAGCAATATAAAAATTTTTTTCTTTTTTCCTGAAAACATTTCATTCAGTATATCAAAATTAGAAAAATTACTCAAAATTACACAATGTTTTACATAAATAGGCTATACTCCATATACCCTTCCCAAGGGCGGGACAAGATAAGGCCTATGAGATATGATAGGCAAGTCCAGTTAATAATTAAGAAATAAATTAAATTTACATGGTTAGAAAAGCCAATCCAGCACTATTAAAGCCTATGAATCTATCAGCAGATTTGCAGGCTGTTATAGGAGCAGGTCCTATGCCTAGAGGACAAGTAGTAAAGAAGATGTGGGAATACATAAAAAAGTACGATCTTCAGAACCCAAAAAACAAGAGAAATATCTTGGCAGACGAAAAGCTAAAGAAGCTATTCGGAGGAAAGAGTGAGGTTACAATGTTTGAAATGACAAAGCTTGTATCTGCACACTTGAAATAAAACTGTCCGGACAGTTTTATTTACTAAAACACACCCCCAAGGGTGTGTTTTAGTTTTACGAAGTTTATGATAATCTTTTCCGATACGGGCCCTTAGCTTAGTTGGTAGAGCGCCT
>CAYIKP010000011.1:0-29585 GCA_964364225.1 uncultured Candidatus Saccharibacteria bacterium
GTTATTGATACTGAACAAGCTTTCAAAGATTTACTTAACCAATATAATTTGTTCCAAAAACAACTAGAGATTGATATAACAAAGTTTAATAATATTCGTTCTGATAATCCATATTATGAAAAAAGAGCCGACTACACAGAGAATTTATTGAACGATTTTCGCTATACCGTAAGGGTTTTGGAAAGTTTCTCTGGTAGTGCGTCTAAAACACGAGAACTAATTGATACTTATAAAACTAAATTGTTTGAAATTAAAAAAGAATATAACTTTAGGGTTAAGGACTATGAAGACCTAGCGGAAGCAATGAAAACAAACATTACTTTACCGACACCAACTACTAGCAGAGAAGCTAAATTAAGTGATATAGATAGAAGAATATTTCCACTCATCAACGATTACATAGTTGTATACGATGATTTTTATTCAAAATACAAAACTTATTATAGCGACAGAGAACGTTACCCAGATATGCCAGAAATTAAAAGTATTTATCAAATAAAGAGGTTTATAGATTCTTACAGAGTAATTGATGGATACAAAATGCCTTGTAACAACAGTCTTTATGATTCCATACCAGTGGATAACACTACTTGGAAAAACCAATATGAGAGTATCAAAGTATTAAAAGCCTGTCTTGAAGAAATCTATATTCCAAATAGATAGATTAGTTTGATTAATTGATTTTTTCACTGGAAATTATTGGAATGTAGAGAAAAAAGGTAGGAGAAGGTTGGATATTGAAATAGGGCTGATAAAGGAATAAAGTGAGACTAATAATACAAAGAACGCCATGGAGAATCTCTCCACAAATCTTGAACGTCACTATAAGGCCACTGAAAGCAAGGGCACAGTTTTTGAGTTTTTTACTGCCCTATCAGATTATTTACAATTTGTTGAGAACGAACCAGCTCTTAAAGCGCTTAAAGAGAAAGAACTACAAAAGAAGCAGGGAGAAATGGATAAACTGGCTGAGTTTGAGCAGAAATCCCTTGAAGAACTTGAGGTAGCAAAAGACAAACTCTTGGAAATCATCAAGAGAAAGAAGCTAGACTCCAACTTGTTTCAAGGAGGGCATGTCTCTATATGGAGTGGCAATATTCTAGAAGATTTCAAAAGATTCGAAGAAGGCGGAATGCATATTAGTGGCTTCCGAACAGATAACATTGAAAATTTTCTCTGGGAGATAGCTATCGACTTATCAAGACGAGGTATTAAAAAAGACCTTGAGGAGTTTTTAGATAAAGATTCTTACCCAAACAATATCAACGGGAACTATAAATTCTCTCCTACGCTTAAGTTGAGCAGGACACAAAGAGAGTTTATTACCCAATCAAGGACAGTCGAGATGTGGGGTGCTTTCGATGAGCTTGAAGATTTTCGTAAAGCAGCTAGCGAAGTTGCAAATAACACTCGATGGGATTTAATAATGGCGAAGTATGGAACTGGTGCCAGACATGACCTCGAAGCAAAAGACGCTGTTAATGTTACTTTCTTGGCGGGTGAATGGGCTGAAATTGTGAAGGCAAATTCAGATATGTTTCCAAGACACACGACCTCACGGCCGTTGAATCGTCTAAATGTGCCTGCCTTTAAAAGGCACCTCGAACGAACATATATCTATCTGTGTAAAGAAGTGGATAAACTACCTCTTCTTGGAGAAGTAAGTTGGTGGGGAGGAACTTCTTTACCGTCCTACAAATCTGAGGAACACACCATCTACTTGGATGGACGTCCTTGTGACATAGGCTCAACATCTAGATTTGAACAAATTTTGTGTGAACACTTGTTTAAGATGACTGGAGAGTGGGTTCAAGAATGGAACGTTAAGCAACTTCTTATACCAAAAGGGAAAAGCAAACCAACCAAGCGAGTTTTTAAGGATACAATTGACCGCATTAACTTGAAGATTAAAAAAGAACTCAAAATAGCTGGCATGCTGGAATATAAAGCTGGGGTGGAATCAGATTCTGCACAAGTGAGAGTTAGTCATAAACTTTTTCCACAGCTTTCGGTCAAGGAATAATTTTGCAAACATCTTGCTTAAACAGCCCTTTATATAAGGGTATTTTTTAATGCATGTAAACGACTCGACGTGAGTCACACAACTGAATTGATATTGGATGTAGTCCAGTTTTTTATTTGGAAATCGAACGCCGAATAAGTCCCTTGCCTACTTGGCGGAGAGCTCAGGCGTTCGAGCTCCTTCCAAGTAGAGAACGGATTTATAAGTAGCGTCATAAAAAAATGAAAGCACAAATAGTGGGTATAAATCCCACAGGGAATTTTATCAACGTCTTCTTCAAATTAACTGATGGAAAGTCTGCTCACACTTTTACTGGGAAGCAGTATAGAAACTATGCGATTTGGAAGCAGTTCAAGGTCGGAGATTGGGTTGAGGGTCTCAATTGGAGAGATGAGAAGAAAAGGCTAATAGACGCAGATTCTCCTGCTTATTTAGTTTCCTAACAATGTAAAGGATGGTAAGCGTTGAGGAGTTAAAAAAGGATTTAGGAGACCAGTTTACAGATACTCAAGTAGAAAACTTGAGGGATGCACTTTATGCTTTGGCCGAAAATCTCCTTGATGATTACATTAATTCTTGTGCTAATGTTGAACCAATATGCAAAAAGCTCTCATATACTGTCGAGTCTCGTCAGAGAGACAAAAAAATGAAGGACATGGATTAGAAAGTCAGGAGCATCGTTGTAGAGAATATTCAAACCAAAAAGGTTATGAAGTAGAAAAAGTTTTTGGAGACAGTTTTTCTGGTGGAGGTGACTATTTAAAACGCCCCGCAATGTCCCAAATGCTCGACTACATGGACGCGAAGCCCTACAACAGCTACGTTGTCGTATTTGATGATTTAAAGCGACTTGCGAGAGATACCGAACAACACCTAAAGTTAAAAAAGGCACTTCAATTAAGACGTGCAAAAGTTGAATGTCCAAATTTTGTTTTTACTGACTCTCCCGAAGGAAAATATGTTGAGACGATAATGGCAGCAGGAGCAGAACTTGAGCGTGAGCAAAATCGTAGGCAAGTTATGCAGAAGATGAAAGCTAGGATTGAGATGGGTTATTGGCCATTCCCAAGCTTGCCTGTGGGGTATAAACACAAGAAGATTACAGTAAGTAGTAATTCAATCGCAACGCCAGTAGAGCCACAAGCACATGTAGTAAAAGAAGCTCTAGAGGGTTTTGCTTCTGGAAGATTTCAAGAGCAGGTAGATGTTCAGAGATTTCTTAAGGATAGAAAACTAAATGGTGATAAACCAGTTTATCTTGAGCAGGTTAAGAGAATACTTTCTGAAAGTTTATTTTTTTCTGGCTATGTTGAGTATAAACCTTGGGAAGTAAGTTTAAGGAAAGGTCAACATGAACCACTTATTAGTTTAGAGGTTCACGAAAAAATAAAAGAAAAGTTAAATGGGAAGGTTAGAACGCATGTAAAAAAGTTTCTTAATCCAGACTTTCCTTTAAGAAAGTTTGTTGTTTGCTCTGGGTGTGGACGCCACCAGACGGGAAGCCATAGCAGAGGAAGAAATGGCAGACAACCATATTATTGGTGTAACACGGCTGGTTGTAGTGAAAGATATAAAGCAATTCGTAGAGACAATATACACACCGAGTTTGAAGAAATTCTAAAAAGGATTAAACCAAGTGAAGAGGTTTTAACTTTGACAAAAGTGATAGTAAAAAATGTGTGGCAAAAGAAAGAGGGGGAGATGTTAAGTAAACGAAAAGAAATGATTAATGAACTTTCAAAAATTGTTTCAGAGCGAGAAAGGTTATTGGAAAGATTAACAAAGGCCATCGATGAAAATGTTATTTCTGTTTATGAAAACAAACTTAGTGAGACGGCAGAAAAAGAATTAGTTCTAAAAAGTTCTATTAGTTCCTTTGATGAACATAAACCAAACATTGAAACCGCTCTAAATATTGTTTTTGATTTTCTAGAAAATCCGTTAATTCAATGGCAAAAAGGAGATATTCATAGGAAAAAACTGGTTCTAAACTTAATCTTTGAACAGAATTTGGCATACAGCAGAAAAAACGGTTTTGAAACCGCTATTCTGTCGCTACCCCTAAGGGTATTTACCCTCCCAAAGGCTCAAAAATCGTGTCTAGTGGAGATGTAGGGAATTGAACCCTAGTGCAAGTTGGGTTTCCGGAAAAGTCTACGAAAATAGTTTATTTAGTTTTTGGGTGATGTGTCATAAATAAACAAAGCACACACCACTTAAGCCCTGTTACTCTCTTTGTTATGGGCCACAACAAAGCGAGGTGCCTCATTAAGCCAAATGTTTACGTGAGAGGCGTCGTGTAAACATTTGTCGCACAGTCCACGCAATTAAGCGCGAGCGAATGCGAACTGGAAGTTGTCAGCCGTAAAATACGGAGAAACTTGTGCTACTGCTGTTTGTTTTGCAGTTAGAGTTTTAGAAAGTTTAAAGAGTTATCCGGCTCCTTTCGCATTTTCCGGAGACTACATCTTGTCGATGCCTGGCATCCCCGTATGAAAATTAACCATTCTTCAATGTTCTGCGTATTTCTCGCTCCGCTTCACGCTTTTTAATTGTTTGGCGTTTGTCGCCCTTTTTCTTTCCTTTTGCGACGGCTAAGCGGAGCTTGATTACGCGACCCTTATTATACATCGAAATGGGTACTAATGTCAAACCTTTACTTACCTCAAAATCGGCCAATTTGGCTATCTCTTTTTTAGAGGCGAGAAGTATACGGCTACGCTCCTTATCGTATGATTCAGGGGTATTTTTGGGCTGGTAGGGCTCTATACGGGCATTTATAAGAAAAAGCTCCCCACCACGCACTACGGCATAAGAGCCATCCAAAGAGGCTTTTCCATTGCGGACAGACTTAGTTTCAAATCCATTTAATTTTATGCCAACCTCTAATTCTTCAAGGATTTCATAATTAAATTTAGCCTTTTTATTTTCTACGTAATTACTCATTGCAATATTCACCCTAGAAACTTTTTAATCATAAATCCCATTATATTTAGGACATTCGGGTGATTTTCAAATAGTATATATGAATTATTACAAAATTAGGTTATTAAAAAGTTTATAGGGCAAGTAGTAGCAAACCTAAACTTTTTAAATATAATACTCGTACTAATGCCCCCAACACCAAAACTTCCCAAAAAACCAATAAGTAAGGATCCATTGAAAAAGGTGCCTTTTGGAGACTCGTCAAAAAAAATAAAGATCATTATTAAAAAGGATTTTAAAATGCCTAAGGGCGGATTTATTGGCAATCTAATTTCAGTAATTTTGGTTTTATTAATCCTCGTTTCTTTTTCGGGGCTTATTACTAATGATAAAAAAGCAGAAACAGTTCCGCTTTCACAATTAGCAAAAAATATAGAGGCTGGCGTCGTAAAAGAAATAAAAGTAAAAGGAGACAAAATAATAAGCACACTAAATGATGGTAAGGAAAACATAACCACAAAAGAAACAGATGCTTCTCTTCTAAATACACTTTCAGACTACGGAATTTCAAAAGAAAAATTAAATGTGGTTTCTATAGAAGTCGTTGCTCCGTCAGGATTTTGGTATTGGCTTGTAAATATTTTACCAATCCTTTTACCAATCCTCTTTATCGTTTTTTTCTTTTGGTATTTATCTCGCCAAGCTAAAGGGGCTGGTATGCAAGCGTTTACATTTGGTCAAAGTAAGCCCCGCATTGTTACTCCAGAAAATACAAAACAAAAAATTCTCTTCAAAGATGTAGCTGGGGCAAAAGAAGCAAAACAAGAACTCTCTGAAATAGTAGATTTTCTTAAAAATCCTAAAAAGTTTTTAGATATTGGCGCACAAATTCCAAAGGGGGTTATTTTGATGGGCGCACCGGGCACAGGAAAAACTTTACTTGCCAGAGCCGTGGCTGGGGAAGCGGGCGTTTCTTTCTTCTCAATATCTGGTTCCGAATTTGTTGAAATGTTTGTGGGGGTGGGTGCATCTCGTGTGCGTGACCTTTTTCAAATGGCAAAAGTATCAAGTCCCTCAATTGTCTTTATTGATGAGATAGATGCAGTTGGGCGTTCTCGTGGGGTAGGTCTAGGTGGTGGAAACGATGAAAGAGAACAAACACTCAATCAAATTTTGGTTGAAATGGATGGTTTTGAACCAAACGAAAAAGTGATAGTTATGGCAGCAACAAACAGGCCCGATGTTTTAGATCCAGCCTTATTAAGACCAGGGCGTTTTGACAGGCGGGTTGTTATAGATCTTCCAGATCGTAACGACAGAGAAGAGATTTTAGTGATTCATTCACGTACTAAACCATTTGCTGAAGATGTAAAACTTTCTGTTATTGCTGAGCGCACTCCAGGATTTTCTGGCGCAGACTTGTACTCACTTATGAACGAAGGCGCGATTTTAGCGGCACGCGAAAATAGAACAAAAGTTTCTCAGTACGATCTTGTTAGGTCAATTGAAAAAGTAATGCTTGGCCCTGAAAGAAGATCGCATTTGTTTTCTAAGAAAGAAAAAGAAATCACTGCTTATCACGAAGCTGGGCATGCACTCGTTGCATCAGTTCTTCCTTATGCAGATCCAGTACACAAAATTTCTATAATTGCTCGTGGTAGTGCAGGGGGATACACATTAAAACTTCCACTTGAAGACAGAAAACTTCATTCAAAGAAAGAATTTCTTGATGATATAGCAATGGCGCTCGGTGGATTTGTTGCAGAGAAAATGGTTTTTGGTGATATCACTACTGGTCCATCAAACGATCTACAAGTTTCAACAGCTTTGGCCCGCGATATGGTTACAAAATATGGAATGTCAGACAAAATTGGTCCCCAAGCATTAGAAACTTCCGCTGGAACGGCTCTGTTTGGAAAAGGAGTAAGTGAAGAATATTCAGAAAAAGTAGCAAGCCTGATTGATTCCGAAGTAGATTTAATAATGCGTGAAGCACTGGAGAAAGCAGAAAAAATATTGAAAAAATACAGAAAACTTCTAAATATTATTGCTAAGCGTTTAGTGGAAGTAGAGACATTAGAGCGGGACGAATTTGAATCTATACTTGTAGCTAACGGGGTTACACCTAAAAAGAAACTAGACATTGAGCATCAATCCTAGTAGTCTCTTAGTTATGAGAAATTCATTTGCAGAGGGGTTTTTGGATAGGGCGGACATTGATCATTTTCATATAGAGGCATTAAGGGTATTAGAGAGTACACGTATAAAAGAAACAGATTTTGTTGATAGATATGGTCAAACGGCTATAGATCGCGATTTGGCTACTGTTGCAAGAGATAAAAAGCACCACAAAGAAAGTGAAGGTGCGGAAGACAAAAAAGAATCTAAAAAGATATCAGATATCTTTGAAGCTGTTGTTGTAGAGCAGGGAGAATTAAGTGAGTGGTTTGGCGGAAACGCTTTCACAATGAAAACATCAGAATATGATGATTTTGAAAATGGAGTAGATATGGTAATAGAGTTTAGAGAAGACGATCCAGCCGAGACTTCACATCTTGGTCTTGCCACTGATGTTACATTTAGAACTGATTCCACTTCCAAATTTAATCACATTAAGGGTCTTATAGACAAAGGCAGGATGGCCACGGTTAAGTATTTCGATGGCGATGAACACCAATTTCCAGAAGTAATAGTAGGCGCAGATGCAAAAACAATACTAGAGCTTGCAGAATTGAGGGCCGGTCGCAAAAATAATAAAGTATTGGGTGAACATAGAATTCAGATAATGGTTTTATTACAAATGAAAGATCAGCTAGAAACCTTTGCCATGTATGCAGAAAGCATAGGAAAAGTAGATATCGCCAGAGTTTACAGAGAAAGACTTGAATTAGTAAGTGGTATTTTAGCTACGAAGTCAGACTTATTTAAAAAAGTAGCACACGAATTAGATGATGATCCTGTGCATTTCAATATAATGACTGCATCGGCTCGTATCAGGGCGTCTTTGCAACAGGGAATTGCCGCATAAAACAAAAATCTCTTCCGGACATGTTTGGAAGAGATTTTTATTCGCACTTAAAGTTTGTAGCGGAACTACATTGGCTTTGTTGTGCAGAAGTTACAATTGTTCTTATGGGTGAAGATTTCGTACAAAGCTGAAAGACCAACTAGGACGTAAACAACTTGCATCACTCCCATTGGAATCCAGTTCGCTAGGCCATAGCTAAATGCTTCTAGTAGCCAGTTCAAACCTCCAATAACCAAAAGAATAAATGTGATTTTATGAAGATTCATTTGATTAACATTAATTAATAAAGGTACCCATCTATTATAACGCTACTTAAAAATATCAAAGCAGTTCCTTGTGTATTAGCTTGAAGCTGTAAGCTCAAAGCTGTAAGCTAACAAGCACATCCGCCCTTAGCTCAGTTGGTTAGAGCATCGAGCTTATACCTCGGGGGTCCCACGTTCGAATCGTGGAGGGCGGACCATTAAACAAAACTGCCTTAAGGCAGTTTTGTTTAATGGTCGGCAAGATTATGAAGAAGTTAAAAATAGACAAGAAAAAGTTAAGAAAGCTTTCTAAAACCAAGAATCCCTTTATGTCTTTAGTGCGCTCAATTATATTTCAACAATTAGCAACCAAAGCGGCCACTTCTATTTACAATAGGTTTATAGAACTTTTTGAAAATGGGAAACCTACTCCAGAGCGAATTTTAAAGCTTTCTTCTACCAAATTTAAAAAGGCAGGTATTTCAGGACAAAAAATGTCATACCTTCAAGATTTATCAAGAAAATTTTTGGACGGCACCATAAATCCAAAAAAATTTAACAAAATGTCTGATGAGGAAATTTCTAGACACTTAATTCAAGTGAAAGGAATAGGTCAATGGACTGCAGATATGTTTTTAATCTTTGCACTTAATAGACCAAATGTCTTACCAGTAGGGGATTTGGGTGTAGAACTTGGTTTTCAGAAAGCCTTTAACTTAAAAAGCGTTCCAAGCGAACGCACCATGCGTCGCTTAGCAAAACCCCACGAAGGTGAATACACCACCCTTGCTCTTTATCTTTGGTTTGTAAAAGATAGTCGCTCGAATTAAAGTTTTTTGGAAACAGCTACCACTCGGATTAAAATTTCAAAATAGTTAAGTTCAATAACGAAAAATGCCAAAACTCACTTCGTTCAAACAGTTGGCATTTTTCTATTTCACTAAAGTTATTTTGAAATATCCTCGTGAGCTTTTAAAACCCTCTTACTTATCGCTTTGAGAAATTTAGAGCGAGGGGTTGTTGCAAAAAGAGGCTACGGAGCGCGACGGCGCGAGCCTTGAGGAAATTTTCAGCAGAAAATTATCCGTACTCTTTTTACAATTACCCCGAGCGATCTTTACTCAAAATGTATTTTTTGACGCTTTTCTGTGATATGGGCCTTTAAATTTGGAAAGTTAGAGAGTTCAGGATCTTTTTCAACTAATCCTTGAGCCTCTTTTCTTGCAGCTTCTACCATTTTTATATTTTTAAGCGCCTCCATACCAATATCTGTGATGCCCCATTGCTTTCCCCCCGCAATATCTCCTGCACCTCTTGTAGTTAAATCAAATTCAGCAAGCTCAAAACCATTTTTTGCAATACTAAATTGATTAAGGCGCTTTAATGTTGCTTCGCTTTTACCATCTGAAAAAACAAAGCATCTTGCTTGATGAGTGGAGCGGATAACACGCCCACGAAGTTGGTGGAGCTGTGCCAATCCAAATCTTTCCGCCCCCTCTATTATGATTGTTGTGGCATTTGGTACATTCACCCCCACCTCAACTACAGACGTAGCTACAAGTATGTGAATTTTTCCGTCTGAAAAATCTTTCATCACGGCATTTTTTTCAGCAGGTTTCATTTTGCTATGCAAAACCCCAATCTCAAATTCTGGAAAAACTTCCTTTTTAAGTCTTTTTGATTCTTCTTTTACAGATTTTGCTTCAATAGCGAATTCTTTTTCAGGATCCGGCTCATCAATTCTTGGGCAAATAACATAAGCCTGTCTACCCATTTTAATTTCATTGCGAATAATTTCGTATGCCCCTCTTCTTTCTTTTGGTGGGACGATTTTTGTAATTACCTGCTTTCTTCCGGGAGGCATTTCATCAAGTAGCGATAAATCTAAGTCGCCAAACACAGTTAGGGCCAGTGTGCGGGGGATAGGGGTTGCCGTCATTGAAAGTAAGTGTGGAGCGATATGCGATTTATCAATCAGGCTTTTTCTTTGTTTTGTGCCAAAGCGATGCTGTTCATCAATTATTGCTAGGGCGAGATGTTTCCACTTCACTTCCTTTTGAATGAGTGCATGTGTACCGATAAGAATTGGTATTTCGCCCTGTTCCACCCACTTCAGTAATTGTGCACGAGAGATATCTGTCCAAGAATCTGGTTTAACTTTTGATGGGAATTTTCTACATCCAGAGCCGGTAATAAGACCTATTTGAAGCCCAGATCCTACAAAGTATTCAATAAACGATTCAAAATGCTGCGTCGCTAATATTTCGGTAGGAGCCATGTATGCAGCCTGAAGTGTCCCAAAATTTTGGTCTTTTGGGCGTGTAGAAACTACAGCTTGTACAGATGCTGCTGCAACAGCTGTTTTTCCAGAGCCCACATCTCCCTCAAGGAGCCTTGCCATTGGTTTACCACTTTTAAAATCTTTTAAAATATCACCCAACACTTTTTCCTGAGCATTTGTTAGTTGGTATGGAAAGTTTGAAATAAATTTTTCCAAATCATCTCGAATCCTCTCAATTTTAAAAGAAAGATTTTTTTCCCATATCTTTCTTTCCATTTGTCTATCTAGTTGAATGAAAAATACCTCCTCAAATGAAAACCTTTTTCTAGAAGCCTCCGCATCTTTTCTAGTCTTTGGCATATGTGCCCATACAAAAGCGGTTGAAAGAGTGGGCAGATTGTATTTGCTTAAAACTTCTTTTGGTATTGGATCAATTATTTCTTCGTGGAGTTTACTTTTTATTATTTTTTCACAAGCAACCCTTAACCATTCTGAAGTTATTCCGCGCGATTCAGGATATACGGGCACCAATTCCGAATTATTATCTCCTATAAACATTCCACCAACCACTTCTTCAGAATCGAGCGCATGAACTATAGGATTTACCATCCCTTTCTTTCCTTTTCTATCTGTTATTTTTCCAGATATGCGAATTGTGCTTCCAGCGGGATACATTCGCGCAATGTATGGCTGATTGAGCCACACAACCTCCAAGGTTCCTGTTGGGTCAGAGACTACTCCTTTTGCCATTGGAATGCGGGAACGAAAACCTTTTGCAGTGTCTATTTTTTTTATTTCAACAATAAGAGAGGTTTCAGTCCCAATTTCTGTTGTTGCAATTGAATTTCCTCCACCAAAAGATGCATAACGAGAGGGGATATGACGTAAAAGGCTTTCAGTAGAGGTAATACCTATTTTTGTTAGTGCCTTTGTTTGATATTCGCTAAGACGGAAGTGATTAGTAAGCATTTGCGTATTTTACTCGTGTTATTATATTTATGTTAAATGAAACGAGTTCTTTTTGCTCTTTTTGTGTTTGGTATTTTTTTGGCGCACCCGTCGCCCGTCTTTGCTGCACGCCTTTCTCTTTATCCATCTTCTGCGCTGGTTAGTCCGGGGCAGACAGTTTCAGTTTCTGTAATTATCGCCTCATCCGATAAGGCGGTAAATGCCGTTTCTGGCTTAGTAAATTTTCCAACAAATAAACTTCAAGTTCTCTCCGTTTCTAAGGCTAATTCGGCGTTGACTTTATGGGTTGAAGAGCCAAGTTACTCAAATGTTTCCGGAACAATCTCTTTTCAGGGGGTGGTTCCAAACCCAGGATTTTTAGGAACTAGGGGCACCGTGCTCACAATCGTTTTTAAAACGCTTGCAGCGGGTCCCGCTGATATTTCTTTCTCTCAAGCTTCAGTTTTAGCAAATGATGGTTCCGGCACAGACATTCTTGCTGATTATCAAGGTTCAACTATTAATATAAGCGGACAACCAATAGGGCCAACTAAAGCAGAAACCCAAACCTCTGTTAGTTCAGATGAGTTGAGAATTACTTCGAAAACTCACCCAGTAATAAATAAGTGGTATAGCAACAATGATGTTGAGTTATCGTGGAATCTCCCAACAGACGTAACTTCAACAAGATATTCTTTCGAAAAAGATTTTAAAGCTACACCATCAATAATAGATGCACCGGCCATAACTAGAAAAACTTTTGAAAATACAGATGAAGGTTTGTGGTACTTTAGACTTCAAATTAAAAAAGATGGTAAATGGGGTGGTGTCTCCACATTTAAGGTTTATATTGATCTAACCCCCCCAGAAATTTCTATTTTTGATCTAATTACAGAAGATGGTGGAAAATCTCCACATATACTTTTGAAATCGATTGACGACTTGTCCGGACCATCTCATTACAGGGTGAAATTTGGTGATAGACCATATGAGACATACAACGCGAAAGATAACGGGGAGCAAATGACAATTGCTGCTAAGTATTCTGGCAAACAAACAGTAATAATAGAGGCTTACGATCTTGCTGGTAATAAATCAATCATCGCTAAAGAGCTTGATATAAAAACCATTGAGGCACCAAAAATTCTTGATGTCCCAAGTATTTTGGATAAGGGCCAAGACTTAGTAATACGAGGTACTGCCATTCCGGATACAGAAATACGTATTTATTTGAGGGATATAAATAACAGAGAGGTTTTTGAATCCACAAAATCTGGTTCTGCCGGTGATTTTCAAATGATTTGGAGAGAGCCTATTGCTGACGGTAAATATGTCATTTCGGCAGAAGCAATAGATAATTTTGGTTCCATAAGTCCGCGTTCAAATGAAAAAGATATTTCAGTACACCCATCAATTCTATTCCGCATTGGCTCTTGGGTAGTAACTGTTGCATCATTCGCCACTTTCGCAATTATTGTGCTCATTGGCCTTATGTACGGGGGGCTTATTTTATGGAAAAGGTTTACACTTTTCCGCCGTCGTTTAGACCATGAAATGGATACCATTGACCGTTCGGTTCATACTGCCTTTAATCTTTTGAAAGATGAAATTAGGCATGAGGTTAAGAATCTCCAGAAAATAAAATCAAAAAGGAAGCTGACGGCAGAAGAAGAAAGGATAATAGATAGGTTTAGCGCTGATGTTGATGATGCAGAAAGATTCATAGAAAAACAAATCAGAGATGTTAAAAAAGAGGTGTAATTCTCAGTAATTTGGTCGTGATATAATTTAGGTTAATGCACGATTTAAAATCATTAAAATCTTCTATAGAGAAGGAGCTTAAAAAATCATTAGAAGAAATTTCCATTATTAGCCTTGTAGATTTATTAGTTGAATATGCTTATGCCACTCACGCATCAGATGTTCATGTAGAGCCAGCTGTAGAGGGAACAAGAATCCGCTTTAGATTAGATGGCCTACTTACAGATATGTTTGATAGGAAACTACTCACCAAAGAACTCTCTCAAGAAATAATATCTAGAATAAAAGTTCTTTCAGGGCTTAGAACAGACGAGCACCTTATGCCACAAGATGGCCGTTTTAGAGTAAGAATTGGAGAAACAATAGATGTTGATGTGAGGGTTTCCATAATGCCTACTTATTATGGTGAAAATGCAATTTTGAGGGTGTTAGCCGAAACAACCAGTTTTAGTTTGGAAGGCTTAGGTATTGAGGAAGCTGATTTGAAGAAAATTAGAAACGCTATGAAAAGGCCGTTCGGAATGATTCTTGCTAATGGTCCTACTGGCTCTGGAAAAACCACAACTCTTTATACAATTTTGAAGGAGTTAAATAAACCAGATGTTTCAATTATCACTATTGAAGATCCGATTGAGTATTCTTTGCAGGATGCTTCACAAATTCAAGTGAATGAACAAGCGGGGTTTAAATTTGCAAATGGTTTGCGTTCTATTCTTCGCCAAGATCCGAATATTATTATGGTGGGGGAGATTAGAGATGAAGAAACAGCATCAATTGCGGTGAACGCTGCACTAACTGGTCACTTACTCCTCTCCACCCTTCACACAAATGATGCAGCAACGACATTTCCAAGGCTTACCGATATGGGCGTTCCGCCATTTCTTGTTGCTTCTACTGTAAACATTGCTATGGGCCAGCGTCTGGTTAGGGTTATTTGCCCAAAGTGTAAAGAAGAAAAAAAATTAGATAAAGAGGCCGTGAAGAGTGCTAGTGAACTTATTCCAGAAATAGGTGAGCGTAAGTTAGATAAGTTTTTTATAGGTAAAGGCTGTGATGCTTGTGGCAACACTGGCTATCAAGGAAGGGTTGGTATTAGGGAAGTGTTGGAGGTAAATGAGGAAATAAGACAATTGGTTATGAATAGGGCTGATGCACACAAAATTAAAGAAGCGGCTGTTCGAAATGGAATGACGACCATGGTTGATGATGGTTTAAAGAAAGCAACGGATGGCGTTACCTCTCTTGAAGAAGTTTTGAGAGTCATCCATGAATAGTAAGCAAAATAAATTTTCAAGTTTTTTTCAAAGAGTTTCTCTTCAGGACAAAATTAATTTTGCTCGTCACTTATCTTTGATTATAAAATCCGGACTTCCTATTTTGGAAGGTTTGCCAATGATAAAGATGCAAACTGAATCCAAAGTATTGAGTAAGGTACTAGACACCCTAATTGATAATGTTTCAAACGGGCAATTCTTATCAGCAAGTATGGAACGCTTCCCACACATTTTTGATAGTTTTTTTGTTAATGTCGTAAGGGTGGGGGAGACTAGTGGCACGCTTGCTACAAATTTGGCCTATCTAGCTGATGAGTTAAAAAAAGCTCAAGATTTAAAAAATAAAATCCGTTCAGCGATGGTTTATCCGGTCATTATTATGGTAGCAACTGTTGTCTTGACAGGCTTTTTAATTTTTTCGGTTTTTCCTAAAATTCTCCCAATTTTTTCCAGTCTTCATATAAAACTTCCAATATCCACCAAAATTCTAATCGCCATTTCCCAGTTTCTTTTAGTTAACGGTTTAAATCTTCTTATTGGTTTAATAATATTTTTTATAGCATTTAGAATTGCACTCTTCTGGAAGCCAATGCAAAGACTTTTTCATAAAACACTTTTATTCCTTCCGGTTATTTCCACACTAGTAATTGGGGTTAATCTTGCAAACTTCGCTAGAATTTTTGGACTTCTCTTAAAAGGGGGGATAAAAATTGTTGAAGCCATAGAAATTACTGGTAAAACATTTACTAATTTGGTTTACAAAGAATCAATGGATGGAGCAGCAGAACAAATAAGAAGGGGGGCTAAGCTGTCTGTTTTTCTTGCTACGCAGAAGAAATATTTTCCACCCCTTATGTCTGGCTTAGTTTCCTTGGGGGAAAGCACAGGAAATTTGGAAGAAAATCTAACTTATATTTCGGATTACTACAGAGAAGAAACAGAAAATAAAATTCATAACTTGACCACACTCATTGAGCCAGTACTTTTGCTTACTATGGGATTGGTAGTTGGTTTTGTGGCGATTTCAATAATCACTCCTATTTATCAAATTACCCAAGGAGTTGGGAGCTAGTTAATGAATCCCGTACGAAACCGCGGTCGCAGTATAATCAGAACATTAAACTACGCTTACTAAATATATTTAATTATGAAGCTAATGGATAAAATTTTAGAAAAAAAACCGCGACCTGTTTCGTTCGGGATGAATTCAATAAAAAAAACAAGCGGTCTCACATTTATAGAAGTGATAGTGGTTATGGCGATAATCATTATTATTTTTTGGTTCGCATTGAATATTGGAACAAGGCAGATTGGAACACAAACACTTTTTTCAGAAAGGGATGTTGTCTTAGGGCTACTTCGCGATGCTCGTTCTCGTGCAATGGGAAATATAAACCAATCCGATCATGGGGTTTTTATTGGTTCAAGTAATTACACTGCTTTTGACGGACAAACATATAGCTCTAGAAACCAAGCAAATGATTCAGTTTTCCCAAAGTTTAACGGAGTTACTTTTTCTGGTTTAACAGAAATTGTTTTTCTTTCTTTAAGCGGGCAAAGTACTGCCTCTGGTACAATAATAATGTCTAACAGCACAGGCACTAGTACTATTTCAATAAACAATGAAGGAGCAATTAATTGGTAGCGATAGGGGGCAGGCGATTTTTGAAGTAATAATCGCCATGGCAATTCTTGTAACTTCCTTTACGGGTTTTGTCACGCTAATTTTTGGAACTCAATCAGCAACAATAGATGCACAAGAGGAGAACAAGGCTATCCAATTAGCAAAAGAAAGCTCAGAAACTTCTTTTGCGTCTTCTCGTGGGGTTTTTAGTAATTTGGTGGGCACCACAAGCACACAAAATGAATTTTTTTCTAGCACGTCGATAAAAAATATAGACGCTTATACAAAAGAAATAGAAAATAAAATTACTTGGGAAACAGACCCACTTCGCGATCAAGAAAATAAAATTGTTACCTTGGTTACAGATTGGAAAGCCCTGCAGGCTTTGGGGGGAGACACAAGTGGCACTCCGCCAGTTGGGAACTGGAATAATCCAAGAACGCTTGGCTCTGTTGATTTGGGTGCTGGAGAAAGCGCCACAGATTTAGATGTCGTAAGTAAGCTTATATATATGACGGCAATAGCTTCTTCTGAAGCGAAACAAGATTTTTTTGTTATAGATGCTACAGACCCACAGAATCCATTTATAAAAGGAGCTATTAATACTGGGGTAGGTTTAAATGCAGTGGACGCAATTTCTGGATATGCGTTTGTTGTTGGCAATGATGAACATAAAGAGCTTCAAGTAATAAATATTAGTAATCCTGCCCAACCATCTAAAGTCGCGAGTCTTGATTTGGATGGAGAATATACAACTACTTCAGTTTTTTATTACAAAAATTTCCTTTTTATTGGTAGGGGAACCGGAGCTTCGCAAGAATTGGTTGTGGTGAGTGTTTCAAATCCACTAAATCCTGTCTATGTTGGTGGCCTTTCAGGAATTGGTGGCAAGGTAAATAAAATTTCTGTTTTGGACGACATTGTGTATACCGCATCAGAAAGTACTTCGCATGGGATGTATGTAATCGACGCAACTAGCCCTTCATTTTTGCAAACACTCGGTTCGTACAATTCTGGAGGCTCTCAAGCATATTCAGTCTTTCCAGTAAACAGTTCAAAGGTTTATGTTGGTGCGAAAAAAGATTTTTATATAACTAATGCAACCAATCCAGCAAGTATTCAGACAGTGGGCTCAAAGGCCATCGTTAGCACCAGTATTAAAATTGTAGATATTTATGTTGCAGAACCATATGCCTTTTTTGCAACAGAAGACTCTAATAAAGAATTCCAAGTATTAAATATCTCTAATCCAGCATCACCAACGGTTATTAGCACTTTCAATTTTCCAAATTTTGCTAGTGGTATTGATTACGAAAATAACCTTGTTTATGTGTCGGTAAAGAGTAATGACTCCTTAAGAATTATTACTTCCCAATAATGCCTATTTTTTTAAAACATAATCAAAAGACAAAGGGCTTTACCTTAATTGAAACCGTTATTTATATTGCCCTTTTTACAATAATAATGAGCTTAATTCTGACAGCATTCTTTCAAATTTTTGGAAGCTATAATCAAAACAAAGGGAGAATTGAAATAGAGGGAGAAGCTAATTTTATAATGCAAAAGATAATTTGGGCAATGTCCGGGGCGCAAACCATAAATAGCCCCGCTTTAAATGCCACATCTTCAACACTTTCTATAAATAAGTTTAATTACGCCTCAAATCCAATCGTTTTTAGTTTAAGCTCTAGCACTGCAATGCTCTCTAGGGGAGGTAGCATGGCATTACCAATCTCTAATAATATTGTGAAAATTTCAAAACTAGAGTTTGAACATTTACCAGCCCAAGGTGATGTCCCAGAGGGAGTGAAAATAACCCTCTCTGTATCTGCTACAACCTCTATGGTGTTGATGGGTTCAACCACCCTTAAAAATATCATTTATTTAAGAAAATGAGCAGGATTAAATATAAAAATTCAGAATCTGGATATATTGCGTTAATGGCAACTATTATCATTACTGCTGTACTTTCTATAATTACCGTTTCAATAAGCCAAATGTCATTCCTTAACCGTGCAAATATCTCCGGCACTCATTTAAAAGAAAAAAGCAGGGCACTATCTGAATCTTGCGTGAATGTTGCGCTTTTAAAACTTGTTCAAAATAAAAATTATGTTGGCAATGAGATTATAAATGTTGCTTCTTCCACTTGTAGCATTATTTCAATAGTTCCATCTGGCCAAAACAAGGTGATTTCGGCTCAGGGAAAAGTTCAAGGTTTTTATACTAACTACAAAGTGACGGTTACGGCGAGCCCCATATCAATAGTAAGCTTTGAAGAGGTCCAAAACTTCTAATCTATTGTGTGGATACCATTGCGGGGAGTTTGGTTTCATTCAGGATATAATTGGCGCAGGTCCAAAATTAAGAATTATTAAACAAATTATGAGAAATTCGAAAGGTTTTACTTTGATTGAGCTCTTGATTGTTATTGGTATTATCGCAATTCTAGCCGCAGTGGTTATTGTTGCCCTTAACCCAGCAAGACAATTTGCTCAAGCAAGAAATACTCAGCGTTCTTCAAATGTTAATACTATCCTCAATGCTATCGGCCAAAATATGGCAGATAACAAGGGAGTGTTCACATGTGCAGGAGGTGCACTTCCTGCGACAACAACAGTCATGGGAAATGGAGCATCACAGTATAACATTGCAGGATGTTTGGTTCCTACATATGTAGCTACAATGCCATTTGATCCATCAGCAACGAATGCTCACTATACAAGCAATGCTGATTACGATACTGGATACACCGTTTCAGCGAGCGGTTCAACTGGAAGGGTAACGGTTGCAGCTCCAACAGCTGAATTGACTCAAATAATCACAGTTACACGATAACTTTGGTTTGTTAGAGAAATGATAAAGGGCGACGACACGGCTGTGTCGTCGCCCTTTGCGTTCTGCAATCTTTCAGATAGTAAGAGGACCACTTGCCTTCGCTGGGTCTAGCTTCCTTCCGCCCTTTGGGAAAATCGTCGCTACGCCAATGTAGGGGATTTCGAAGAAGATTCGTCCTCCTCCGATATCTTGAGGGGGAGACATTTCTCTGTTTGCGGATACCAACATGTTCTTGCATACATCCCACTCACTTCTCCTCGGGCCCATTTGAGCTGTCCATTCCAACTGAAAGACAACACACCTTTTCATTGTGGATCTTTTGGATTGGCCCGCGGTACACGAGGCCTCTCTCTTGAGTTTCCAAATCACCTCCGATGAGGTTGTCTCGCTTGAGAACTTCACTCCACGTTAGTCTGGGCATAGCCAATTCTCTGGTTAGGGAAAGTGCTACTGAAGGCAAATATACAATTTAAACTTGAAAAGTAAAGTATTGGCGGAGGCGGAAGGATTCGAAGCTTACAGCTTCAGTACACCTTTTGGCTAAAATTTTCGCAAGCTCAATTTTAGCTCAAAAGCTTTTCGAATCCAGTCCTCCTGATACAAACAAAACCCCTTTCGGGGTCTGTCTGTATCAGGTGCGGAGGCGGAAGGATTCGAACCTTCGGACCAGTTTCCCGGTCGACTTCTTAGCAGGAAGCCGCATTCGACCGCTCTGCCACGCCTCCGTGTGAGCGAGGAGTGCGCAGGGCGCTACTCCTAGGTGCCCAATTTAACACATTTTCATTTATTGTTTTTATAAATTAAAAAAATTCTTTTTGTTGCAATTTGAGAGAATTTCATTAGAGTGGCTTTCGGATATAGCCCCACATTAGAACAAGGGAGAAACAAATGCGTTGCAAAACCGTTGTGCTCTGGTGTCTCGTCAATGAGAAGGAGCACACACTTTTGAAAAGAGGGGGTATAGGTTCCAGAACTTGGGATACCCTCATGGGGACACTCTTTCCGGGAATTACTATCGTCACGATTTCCGAATTCACCCAAGTGATGCATTTGTGTGTCGTTCCCGCTCTTAAGAAGCGGTATCCGGAGCTGTTGACCACCCCGGCGAAGAAGATCAAGCCAACCGCGATAAAGGAAGTGACGGAGTTCCTTCCTTCCAAGGGGTATGAGTGGAAGACCAGTCGTGAATGGCGGTCAAAGTTCAAGAAGCTCTTGGCAACTGACTAGGCAACACCACAGAAAAGTAATTATGCAGAGCGAGGAAGACGTACGTCTTCCTCGCTCTTTTGTTTTTGCATTTTTTAAATTTTATAAAAAAAGAGGCACCCTTTAGGATGCCTCTTGTACTTCAAACAACAACTTCTTCACTGTGTTGCATGTATTGCAACCATAGTTCCTGAAACTCGGGGCATTTAGCGATGAGTTCTGTCAGATTGCCCGATGCCACAATTCGCCCGTCTTTAAAGAAATAAATCTGGTCGAATAGTGGCAACAAGTGCAGTCGATGAATCGACGAGACGATGGTCTTCCCCTGAAATTCTTGGAAGATATTCTCGTACACTTTCATCTCAGTACCTGTGTCCAAGCTCGAGGTCGGCTCATCAAGAAGGATGATGTCCTTATCGTGGCACGCGAGAAGTCCTCGTGCTAGTGCTAGGCGTTGTTGCTGTCCGCCAGAAAGATTGACCCCCTTTTCTTTGATTGAGGATTCAAACTTTTTTGGCAGACCTTCTACAACGTCAGTAAAACACGCGATATCGGTATAGTGTCGGACAAACTCGTCGTCGTGATCAGCGCCCAACGTGATGTTCTCACGAATTGAGGTGCTGAAAATTTCCGGATTTTGTGGCACTAGCGCGATTGCTCGGCTAATTCCGCTGAATCCGTCGCGAATTTCTCGACCGTCCACAAGAAGTTGTAAACTCTTGGGATGATAGAGGTCGCGCATGACTTTGAGGAGCGTTGTCTTGCCAGAACCACTCTCACCGACGA
The DNA here is from genome assembly GCA_964364225.1 of uncultured Candidatus Saccharibacteria bacterium. Lineage (GTDB taxonomy): Bacteria > Patescibacteriota > Minisyncoccia > Phycocordibacterales > Zambryskibacteraceae > 12-FULL-44-12b. The sequence goes on from CAYIKP010000011.1 coordinate 20,940, forward strand.
GAGCAATGCGCTCACCTTTTGAGAATGTGAGCGACACATCCAAAAGATGCATGCTTTCTGTTTCCAAGTGATACGAGAAATTGAGTCCCCGTATCTCTAGGCGTTGCCAATCTGCGGGCATCACATGGTTTGTGAAGCTTTCCGGCCTGAATTCTTCCGCAAGCTCCTCAGCGTTCATGAGGCGCGTTTTTTGCACCACCACATCGCTGTACATGCTAGTAAACCGGAAGAAAATCGAGCCCACTTCATCGAGGTACTTGTTCAAGATGTACACCGTGCCAACCAGAATCCCTTTTGGAGTATTCAGGTGTTGCCAGAAGTACGTTCCCATAACAAGCGCCGTCATGACAGATGTGCACATGCTTGTGAGAAACCACTTCGTTTCGCTGAGGACAGTGTTTCGCTTGAACAAAAGAAATGGTTTGTCCACCCTGTTTGAAATTGCGGTGAACACCAGCTTCTCAACTCGGAGAATAATTACGGTCGCAATGTTCGAAATGGTATCGAACACGTTTTCCGAAATTTGATTCTCAGATTTGTTGAGTTCCTTGTACTGCGGAATCATTACGCTGTCGAAGCGTATGGTAATCCATACAGAGATGCACATCATTGTGCCAACAATGTACATCGACGACGGACTAAAGTACGCGAGCATAGCGAAGCTTCCCACGAGCTGAACAAGTGAGTACACAATCTCAAATGAGTCTCTCGAAAAGTGAAAGAGGGCACCTGAGCCCTTTTCAACTTTGTCGATTGTGTCACCCGAGTGGTGTTCTACATGCCACTCCATAGGGAGCGTCATGATGCCTTTCAGAAGATGTTTCCGGTAGTTTGCGCGGGCCTTGAATGCATTAATGACTTCAAGAACGCGTGCTGGCCCGTGAAAAACCCAGAAAACAAAATCAATCACAAACATGAGGCTTAGGAGTTTCAAAAGAGTTTTGAAGCTCTCTTGTGTAATTCCGTTCACCTGAATCACGTTCATAATCTTTGCCCCAATTAGGGGCTGGGTGAAAAGCGTCAGCGATACTGCGATGACGAAACACGTCCAATAAAGGGCAACATTTCGCCGGTTTCCTGCAGAGTGATGCCACGTCTTGCCGAACAGATAGAGAAGCGGGTTGCGCCTCTCAGTTTCTTTGTGAGACATCCGCCTCTCCTTGTAAGTTGTTGTTACGTTAAAGAACAAAACATCGTGCGCTCGGCACGATGTTTCAAGAATTCAATTCTACTAGAGATAATTAAATACTTACAACATCATACCAGCGGAAAAGCCTTGGTGTGTTTAGAACACCCGCGAAATTACGGGAGTTCCAATGTATATTCGTGCTGGTCATGATTTGTGTCATGGTCAATACATAATGCCACAGCCCCCTAAAATAGCAAGCCCACTATTTTTGCTCGCTTTCCAAAAAATATTAAAAAGTGGTAGAGTTTTGTGAGTATGGGTAAGTACAACATAAAAGACCCTGAGGACTTTGAAAAAGTAAAAGAAGAAGCAGAAAAGTTTTACGCAACAATAGTAGAAGTTTATTGCCCATATTTTGGAGAAAAAATCCCCTTTAATGCAAAAGGATTAAAACATTTAAAATTTAAATCTGATCAAATAGCACGTCCAATAATTGATCAATATAGTAGACTTAAGCTCATAAAATTTGTTCCCGAAGTGCTGAAATTATCAAAAACGCTTCAAGGTCTATACGAAATAAAAAGATTTGAAACCCAAAAGATAAATAAAAGATGGGAAAAAGTAATGAAAATTGTTATTTACTACGAATTTATAGCAGTTATAAACAATGTTCGTTTAAAAGTGATAATTAAGGAAGTGCGGGGTGGAGAAAAACATTTTTGGAGCGTCGTTCCATTTTGGGGAATAGATAAAGTAAATCATAAAAGAACACTTCATAGTGGTGACCCTGAAATTGACTAAAAACAAAAAATCCACCTTTCGGTGGGTTCTTTGTTAGCGCTTGGCTACAGCTTGGATAACCGTGACAGGGCCAGGGCCCTCCAAACGCTACATTCAGTATCTACTATTTGTATTAGAAGTCAAATGTTCTGAAAAACCTCCAAAAGTGGTAGAGTTTGAATAAATATATGAACAATATAAACAAAGAAGAACTTAAAAAATTTATTAATGAAGCTGGCATGGCTACTTATGCTTCTGGCGATGAATCAATAAAAGAAAAACAACCTGACGGTTCAACAACAATTAAGTTTGAAAATGGTAATTACAAATATCACGACAATTATTTTGGTGGCGAACCATATGGAGGAAGGGAAGTTGTTTTTTATAACAATAAACCGATATGGATGATGGTGTATTACGGATTTGTTCATCCAGATGTTAATAACGGAGAAGTTTATAAGTTTTTAATTGAATCTTTATCAATATCAACTCCTGAAATTCCGTATCGCGGGCCACTTTCACACGAAAACGGTATTTGGAAATATGAAAATAAAATTTCGGGAGAAGTAGAAAATTTTTCAGGTAAAGAAAAAATTTTAAAAAATGGCGAATGCGTTTATGAAGCGAGTTATATGGGAGGATTTGTAGATCAATAAAATATAACTTAATAATGGAAACAAAATACAAAATCAGAGTCGTGCGAGGCGCATTTACTGACACAACTGTGTTAGAAAAACTTGGAGCAAAGACAATAGAAAAATTTGATGATAATTGGATAGGTTTGGATGAAGTTGTTGTTGATTTAGAACAAATTAAAGAGTTACAAAAAGGAATGGTTAAACACTATGACGATGTAAGTGTACCTTGGTATATGGACGGGTATGGTGTTGGGGATAAATATAATCTAGTTGTGGCTTTTGGCGCAGATGATGGAGAGGGTGGAAAAATATTTCAATTTACAAAAGATGACACAAAAGCAATTAGCGAAGTAGTGAAATATGGAATGGGGAAGGGCATACCAAGGGAACAAATGGATTTTAACGAAAAAACTTTTTAAATACCCAAAAAGTACTAAAAGTGGTAGAGTTTTGTGATAAACATGAATAGAGAATCTGCCAAACAAACAGTCAAGGATCTTATTGAAAAATATGAAAGGGTTAAATCTGAAGGTGTATTAAAAGATTACAATGAAGAGGAAACTAAAAAAGACTTCATAATTCCACTTTTTTCTGCGCTTGGTTGGAATATGCATAGCAAACATGAAGTTACTGCAGAAGAGCTTATTTCAAATGACCGTGCAGATTATGGTTTTTATATAAATGGTAGACCTAAATTTTATTTAGAGGCAAAAAAAATATCTGCAAATCTTCATAGGGTGGAATTTGCGGATCAATCAATAAAATATGCGTGGAACAAGGGTGTGACATGGGCAGTACTTACCGATTTTGAGAGTATTAAAGTTTTTTGTGCCCAAAATATTGATAAGGACCTAACTGACAAGCTGTTTTTTGAAATTCCGTATCAGGAGTATCTAGAAAGGTTTGATCAACTTTATTTACTTTCAAAGGAGTCTTTTGAAACAGGTTTTTTGGACAAAGAAGCAGAAAAATTTGGAAAGAAACTCCTTAGGGTTTCAGTTACAGAGAAACTTGCAAGAGATTTGAACGAGTGTCGCGAGTTATTAACCAAGGGACTTTCTGCTTGTAATGAAAAAAAACAATTATCTAGAGACTTAATTGATGAAGGTGTACAAAAACTTCTAGACAGGATTCTGTTTTTGAGGGTAGCAGAAGATAGGGGAATAGAGGCAGATACGCTCAATGGTTTACTTAGACAGGCCAAAGCGCAATACAATAGTAAAACTTTTTTTCAAGCAATGATCACAAAATTTCGTGAATTAGATGAAATTTATAATTCTAATTTATTTTCCCCTCACCCATTTGAAGAATGGGAGGAGTTCTCTGGTGCAACAGAGGAAGTCATAAAAATTTTACAGGGTCAAAAGGGATACTATGAATATGATTTTAAAGTTATGCCGGCCGATGTTCTTGGTCAAGTTTATGAAAGTTATCTGGGGTACAAATTATCGCAATCAAAAAAAGGTCTTTCTGTAGAAAAAGATACAACCAAAAGAAAAGAGCAAGGTATTTATTACACACCAGTCTTTATAGTCGATTACATTGTAAAAAATTCGTTAAAGCCTATATTGGATAGATGTAATTCAGTTGAAGATCTTCAGAAAATAAAAATACTTGATCCGGCTTGTGGTTCGGGGTCGTTTCTTATTAGGGCACTTGAAGTGATACTAGATAAATATAAAGAATTTGGGGATAGGGGTGGGGAGTTTACCAAATTACAAATTCTTACCAGAAACATTTATGGAGTAGATTTTGACCAACAGGCAGTTGAAATTGCTCGCTTGAATCTACTCATAAATGCCTTAGACACTAGGATGAAAATGCCTGGTTTGGATAAAAACATAAAGTATGGCAATTCTCTGACAATTGACTGGAAAGAGGAATTCCCGGAAGTTTTCAAACAAGGGGGTTTCGATGTGATTATTGGCAACCCGCCTTATATAAAAGAGTTTATTAATAAGGGCGCTTTTGACGATTTACATGATAGTCCCTACTACCAAGGGAAAATGGACATCTGGACGATGTTTGGGTGCATTTCAATAGATTTGCTAAAGAATGGGGGGGTAGTAGGTTTTATTGCCCCAAACAATTGGATAAGTAATGCAGGAGCTAGCATTTTCAGAGATAAAATTCTTACTGACGGTGAATTAAGAATGTTTATAGATTTCGGTGACTACAAAGTTTTTGATCAGGCCAGTATTCAGACAATGATTTATGTTTTTGAGAAAAAACAACCAAGTAATAAGTATTCAATTGATTATATTAGAATAATAGATAAAAACATAACTGAAGAAAATTTAGTCGCTGAAATTATTAACAAAAAAACAAAAATTGAGGTTGAGCCAAAAAATTTTTTGGGACAAAATATAACTTTTACTGATACAGAGTCCGGATCGATTTTCGATAAGTTAGAAAAAAAGAGAAATTTTGAGTTAGCTGACAAGGAGGTTGGACAGGGAATAGTGAGCCCTCAAGAATATGTAATTGGGAAACACCTCCCATATTTAATTGATGCAAAAATTGGGAAAGGGATTTTTGTTTTAACAACAGAAGAGGTTCGAGATCTAAACTTTACTCAAGTTGAACGTAAACTTATAAAACCTTTTTATTCAACAGAAGAGATATCAAGATATTTTGCGAATGATAAGAATAAATTGTGGATTATCTATAGCAACAAGGAAGTTACTAAAAATATAAATAAATACCCACAAGTAAAGCGCCATCTAGAAAAATACACCCCAGTTATTACCTCTGATTTTGGTCCCTTTGGATTACATAGAGCACGAGATGAAAAGCTTTTCATTGGCCCTAGTATTTTCTCAATCCGAAAAACTGGCAGGCCGCAATTTTCTCATGTTAATTTTCATTGTTATGTATCACAGACATATTTTGTCATTTCAACAAACAGGATAGATTTAAAATATTTAACAGGTCTATTTAACTCTGGTCTTATTTATTTTTGGTTAAAGAATAAAGGAAAATTACAAGGAGATATGTTACAGATAGATAAGGGTCCCCTTATGAATATTCCCATTTATGTTGGGAACAAAATACAGCAAAAACAAATTATAGATTTGGTTGATAAAATGCTTTCCTTAAATAAAGATTTAGATGAAATACCTGAAAACTCTGAAAAATGGTTATCAGTAAAATCAGAAATTGAAAAAACCGACAAAAAAATTGACCAAGAGGTCTATAAACTTTACGGACTTACTGAAAACGATGTAAACATTGTAGAAGATAGTCTAAAATAAGCACTTTCTATAATCCACAATATTTTTAGGAAGTTCGCATACAGTTAGTGCATCTGGTACAATATAGGCAAATATGGCTATAAACCGAGTAAAGTATCAGAATGCCGTTCTGTACTTATGCCGGAAACTTAAAGGCGAAGTACGCGGTAAGAAAAAATTAGCGAAATTGTTGTATTTCGCTGATTTTGATTTTTATGAAAAATATCAAAAATCAATAACTGGTGATGTATATCAAGCGCTACCGATGGGCCCAGTTCCGTCAATGTTGGAAGAAATTACATCTAAAATGGAAGACGGGGGACAGCTCAGGATAACACAAGTAACAGAGCGAGAAGGTTATAACCCAACAGAGGTTTATTCTTCTATTAAAGATCCGGACGTTTCTGTTTTTAATGATGATGAGAAGGAAATGTTAGACAGGATTGTAATTAAATATGGACACTTGACAGGTAAACAGTTGGAGGAGTTGTCGCACTCCGAAGCACCATATATTGGTACAGAACTGAGAATGAACATACCATATGAGCTAGCCATGTATCGTGGCACGGACTTTAATGGTTTATGATTGAGTTTTTATATTCTGACGGCATTCAAACAGAAATCGCCGCCTTGGGGCGGCGATTTCGTACATTAGAGTATGGTTTGAAATCAATAGAACGACTCTGCGAAGTACAATTTCATCCAACAAACCCCCGACATGTTATTGCACCAGCAAAACTGCATAGGATTACTCAAAATGAAATATGGACACTTTGGAAAATAGAAGTTGCAGTACCAAACTCTAGGTTACGGCCAAACCAGTGGCCCAGAATGTGGTTTGCAGTTAAAGGTGCAATTATTGTTTTCTTATGTATTTCTTCCCACATCGATAATTATAGTGACCCAGAAATGGATCAGTTAGCCTTGTCAAGAGTTTCTGACTTCTTCTAATTAATAACTTGAAAAACCTAATAATTTTAATTGTTTTAATGTATGTTTAAATATGAAGTATGAATCCTGAATCAATGTTAAAGGGTCGTATGGCAGAAACTCTTTTTGAAGAGCTTATGAAGGCATCGGGAAATATTGTTTATCGATTTGGATATGAGGCGATTGTACAAAACCTGACACAGCTAGAAGAAAAATTTGATCGGTACAGTGAGGTTGGTGAGAGAATAAGGGCAATTCCTGATTTTATTGTTATAGATAAAGTGGGGAAACCACAATTTGTTGAAGTTAAATTTCGCTGGAAACCGGACGAACCACTTTATCAAGAGACAAAATCAATTCTTCATCGTGTAGAAAAGTATTGGAATGCAAAAATAGTTTTCGTTAATTGTTGGGAACAGCCATATTTTAGAGTTTCGATACCCCCTTATATAAAAGAGGACCAGCTTGATTTAACGCCTCTTATTGAAGAAAAAAGTTGGAAGATTGATAAGAAAGTATATGATGACTATGAAACTTTAGTACATAAATATTTAACACCGACCCTTGTACCAACAAAAAAATAAATGAAAGAACTTATAGCAATAATTATTTTAGTGGGAGTGGGATGGGTGGTTTTGAATTTTACGAAACCATATGTACAAAAGACGGAGGCGGGGGATGACCCGATGAATATTTCTTATGAAATACAGGGTAGGCAAATAAAGCTCACAAATGGCAAAGCGGAATTGGAAATTGCGCCTGGCTCGGCAAGCAAAGAGAAAATTGCAATTTGGGGGCAATTTGTAAAAGCAGATTTAGATAAAGATGGCGACGAGGATGCTGCGGCGTATTTAACACAAGAGAGCGGTGGCTCGGGAGTGTTTTTCTATGTAGTGGTTGCGTTAAACGAGAACGGAAAATGGCTAGGAACAAATGCAATGTTTTTAGGTGACAGAATTGCTCCGCAAAACATAAACATTTTTGATGGCAAAGCCGTAGCTAATTTTGCGGAGAGAAAAGCAAATGAAAGTTTTGTAGTACGACCATCAGTTGGCAAAAGTGTTTGGATATATATAGATAAACCAAGAATGCAAATAGGGGAGGCGGTGCAAAACTTCGAAGGAGAAAGTCGCTAGTGGTAAATTATTTTCAATCAACTGCCATTCGAGTGAAAATCTTGAAATCATAGAGTTGCATAAACGAAAAACGCCAAAACTCGCCGTATACTCGGCTCAAACAGTTGTCATTTTTCTATTTCACTAATTATGATTTCAAAATACTCTCGTGAGCTTGAAAATAATTTACCACTAGCTTTAGGGAAGTAAAGAATAATAATCGGCGAAACTATTAGCTCGCTTTATATTTTTTAATCCGAAAAAACCATTGTGTTAAAATGTACGCAATCGCATACATTTTAACACAATTTGATTTTTCAATACTGATACATATCAAGCCGAATGCCAACACAGGATGATATACTAGCTACATTATCAATTAAACTTTTTAGATTATGAAAAAATTTATTTTTGGAGTCTTATTAAGTGTTTCAGTATTTGCGCTTACAAACGTAGCTTTTGCAGCAGGCAATTCAACACCGGGCATTGATAGATATATGGACAACTTGGGTAGGCAACAAGCAACTCTAGTTGACGCTCAATGTGGTTCTGGTGCAGGTTCTGGTGCATTTGGTTACTTTGGTAAAGATAACAATATGGCAGGTGGTGCAAATGGTTATCAAACCGGATTAAATAACAGCGCCTTGTGTAGTAATAGATAATTAAAACAAAAACTAATGCATTAAAATGCCCCCAATTGGGGGCATTTTAATGCAAGACTGGACAAAAGCTCGATTTAGGCATATAATACAAGTTAGCAGTTATTTGACTTCCAACCGACCACACTAAGCATTGGAGACTACCAAGATGGTGCGACAGAC
>CAYIKP010000012.1:0-12531 GCA_964364225.1 uncultured Candidatus Saccharibacteria bacterium
CAAGGGTATGGCTGTTCGCCATTTAAAAAGATACGCGAGCTGGGTTCAGACCGTTGAGAAACAGAATAAAGAATAATGAATATGGAATAATGAGTAAAATCAAAATTCCTAATTCGTAATTCAACATTCGGTTCTTCAGCAATCTGAATCTCTTCGAGAAAAAATTAAATTTAATTACTGTTATAAACATTTCATTTGTGTGACGCAAAATGAAATTGTTCGAGTTCAAACCAAATTCACGGCGGTCTGTTGCAGTGATGCAACAAGACAAAACCGACAATTTCGGTGAAATCCAAATTTATTTTGGACAACACCGAGCCGAAATTATTTTTTAAAATAATTTCGGCGTAGAGACTACAAAATCGGGTTCTCAAAATTAAAAAATTGAGAATAATGCATAGTCCATACTTATAGCAATATAAGAGATTGATGCGTGAGACAGGTTGGACTCCTATCTACTGCAGGCGTTGATTCTTGAGGGGACTTGCTCCTAGTACGAGAGGACCGGAGTGAACTGACCTCTGGTGTGTGGGCTCTGGCGCCAGCTGGACCGCCCAGTAGCTATGTCAGGAATGGATAACCTCTGAAAGCATCTAAGAGGGAAGCCAACCCCAAGATTAGGAATCGTTTGAGGCCCGTAGGAGATGACTACGTTGATAGGTGCTAGGTGTAAGCGCAGTAATGCGTTGAGCCGAGGCATACTAATTCGCCGATTCCTGTTAGGAAATTTTCAAATCACTTGCCCTTGAACTTTTTACAAAAGTTTCTATGGGCTAAAACGTGTTCTGTGTTCTGTAATGGTTTACCCGTCAAGTTTTGCGCAGCAAAAGTTGCTCGGGTTATGCAATGTTTTAACGAGAGAGCCGCGCAATTTTTACTTCGTAAAATTTGTTCGGCCAAGTATTCACTGTTTTGATGTGGGTAGTTGTGCATGTGGTTCTTCCCGTCTGGAAAAATGTCCCGTTACTGGCGATACTTCTCGGATGCGAGAAAGAACACCTGAGACATCAGGTATTGGCCGCGTGGGTGAGGGGAGACGAAAGTCGTTCCTGATCCAAGGAACGAGCCATGTGCACAACACCACAGCAGTTCTTTAGAACTATGTCGCGCTGTAGCTCAGTTCGGTAGAGTGCCCTCTTGCTCATTTGCAAAGGGGGAGGTCACTGGTTCAAATCCAGTCAGCGCCATTGCCCCTCACTTGCTTACATGTGAGGGGCCCACATCAAAGCAGTGAAAAAATAAATCGAATTTTTAGTTCTGGTGTTTTATCGCAGGGGTTACACCTGTTCTCATTCCGAACACAGAAGTTAAGGCCTGCAGAGGCGATGGTACTCGCAAGGGAAGAGTAGCTAGACGCCAGAACTAAGCGTTTGATTTAAACAAAAAAGCCCTATAAATAAGGGTATTTTTTGTGCCAATTAAGTACTTGACAAATAATCTATATAGGTATATAATATAAAAAGATAGGTGGGGTTTGCCCACAACCGTTCCGACGGCAAATTCGGAAACATTCGTGAGTAACGAATGAGTTGTTTACAAGGAGAAGTGCTATGAGTAATAGCAATGAGATGGAAAGGCTCTGGAGACTCCAGACCAAGGTCAATATGCTTGTCTCCGATGGCAAGCGTAGTCCGACCGTGATCGCAGACGCTCTCCAGACAATCCTCGATCAACCGCAACCGAAGTTCGAGCTCTACCTCTTCGGCAAGCAGAAAGCCGGGGGGTGGGAGATGGGGTACAACATCGAGAGGCACCTTAAGAAGACAGGCCTCATTAATCGCTGTCTCTCAAAAGACGATGAGTGTGTGAGGAACTGGCTCGCCAATCCGGAAACCTACCCTGAGGAATTCAAAGGGAAAGCAGTCTTCCTTTGGAAGTCAGCCGACGGTCGCGTTGTCAACCGCGTCGCCCCGTGCCTCATCTGGCGCGATGGCGGGGTTGTCCTGCACTGGGACTGGCTCGACCTCGATTGGTACGGCGGCTATCCGGCCGTTCTCGCTGGCGCTTAGTCCTTTTGTCACTTTGTTCTGACTCTTGAGCACTTTGACCCTTGGACCTTTGTACTACTGCCCCGACCTCCGTGTCGGGGCAGTTTTTTTGTGAAAAATTTGTTAAAAGTATCTGTTAATATTAATTTCGGTAGTAGGTGAATAGTTACCGGCGACTACGGTTTCCGGCTACCGAAACCAGTATCCATGTATCGAGAGTTCTGGCGATTACGGTTTCCAGGAGAGTGGTAGCATGGGGAACTTCTGTAAAAATGAAGGAACTTGGTGTGGAGTGCTGGTGGACTTTTGACGTCCCAAATAATATTCAATCCTGAGAGCATTCGAAGGATGGTGGCACGGATGGCATTTTACACATAACCGACGATCGCGATGACAACCGCAACGCCCCGTACCTCATCTGGAACGATGGCAAGGTTGTCCTGAACTGGAACTGGCTCGACAACGATTGGAACGGCGACAATCCGGCCGTTCTCGCAAATCTCTTCATTTCAAAACACTCTCAAATATTTGAGAGTGTTTTGTTTATAGTTGGTATAATAATTAAATGATTTCATGGGCAATTAGGAGAAAGTTTCTCATTGTTTCGATTGTTTCATTAATTATTATTGCTGGCGCTTATGGTGGTTATGTTTTTTTGTTAAAACAGCCACCAACCTGTTTTGATGGAAAGCAAAATGGAAATGAAATCGGCACAGATTGTGGGGGTGCGTGCTCTAGGCTTTGTATCGAAGAAATAAAAAACCCAATAATGCGTTGGGACCCAAGAGTTTTCAAAATAAGTGAAGATAACTATTCTGTGCTTGTGTATTTTGAAAATCCAAACGCTTCGGCGAGTGTAAAAAATGCTTCATACACCATAAAGGTGCTTGGACAAAAAAACGCAGTTTTATCGGAAAGAAAGGGAACTATCTCTATACCAAAACACACACAATTTGCCATACTAGAGAGCAATTTTTCTTTTTCTAATAAAGAGCCCCTAAAAGCAGATTTCTTTTGGGATAGTAATTTGGTATGGGAAAGAGATGAATCTTCTCCGCCAAGTATTTTTGTTGAAAGCAGGGAATTGTTGAATACAGAGACGAAACCAAGAATAAATGCAATCGTCTTAAATAATTCACTAGTAAATATTCCAGCGCTGGAACTCATTGCTGTGGTTTCTGATGGTGCGGGAAATGCGATTGGAGCATCAAAAACTTTATTAAAAGATTTAGCAAAAGGAGCCACTTATCCAATCACTTTTTCTTGGCCAGAGCCATTTAAAACTACAGCCGACATTTGTGAAAATCAGGTTGATGCCGTGCTTCTTATTGATAGATCCGGAAGTATTGAGAATTTTTTGCCCGATGTTAAGCACGCTGCAGAAGATTTTTTGTCTTTCTTAAAAACTGATGACAAAGTGGGCGTGATTTCTTTTGCCAACATCCCATCAGAGCCGGTAGATTTTCCAATTTCGCTTGATAAAAATTCTGCAAAAACAGCCATAGAAAACATAACGATTCTTAAGGGGGATACACAAAACACCAACATTACAGATACACTCATAAAAGTTCGTGGAATGTTGGAGAGTTCAACGGTCAAAGATAGAAAGCAAGTAGTAGTTTTACTTACTGATGGAGTGCCTACTCTGCCAACGAAAAAAGGAGTGTCTACATACCCACAAATAACTGCCCAAGAAGAAGCAGGGAAAATTAAAGATTTGAAAGCTACTATTTTTACAATAGGTTTGGGAGACAAAATAGATGCAGAATTTCTAAAATCAATTTCGACAAACAAAGAGTCTTACTTTAGCGCCCCAACGACCAGCACTTTAGGGGATATATATAAAACAATTGCCACACAGGTTTGTGCAAAAAAACCAGCCCAAATTAACATAATTCCTCGCATAGTAGAGAGTGCGGGGCTATAATTCCCGCCAATATGGTTTTACTGAATAGCAAAGGAAGCCCAATAAATAGAGCAAAAAATGCTTTCTTTGGTGTTGATTGGATTTTACTTGGATCCGCAATTCTTCTTTCTTTGGGGGGACTTGTAACGATGAACTCGTTAAATGACCAACTCTCTTATTTCAGCAGACAGCTTATTTGGATTCCTATCGGCATTTTCTTTGCCCTTGTTGCTTCAACAATAGACTGGAGATTCTTAAGACGAACGAGTGTTGTAATGGGAATTTATTTGTTCATAGTTTTTTTGTTATCAATTTTATTTGCTACAGGGTCAGCTTTTAAAGGAGCAAAATCATGGTTTGATCTTGGTGGGTTTCTTATTCAGCCATCGGACCCAGCAAAAATTGCTCTAGTTATTCTTTTAGCGAAATATTTTACAAGAAGGCACGTTGCAATTAAAGATTTTCAACACATTGTTATATCGGGTGTTTATGCTGCGATCTTGGTGGTCTTAACTCTCCTAGAGCCAGATTTTGGTGCATCAGTAATATTGTTTGGTATTTGGGCCGGCATGCTTTTTGTTTCAGGTATTTCTAAAAAACATATTTTGTATGTTGTACTCGGTTCAGTCTTGGTTTTTTCTTTGCTCTGGGGTTTTGTTTTGGCACCGTATCAAAAAGCTAGAGTGAAATCATTTATTAATCCCACCCAAGATATTCGTGGTACTGGCTATAACGCCTTCCAGTCAGTGATTGCTGTTGGCTCGGGAGAAATTTTAGGGAAGGGGGTGGGATATGGCACACAAAGTAAATTAAAATATCTTCCTGAATATCAGACAGATTTTATTTTTGCTGCGTATGCCGAGGAGTGGGGTTTTGTCGGCTCGCTTCTGTTGTTGGGATTATTTGGAACAGTTGTATGGCGGATATGTTTGCACTCTTATCGGGCGGCAACCAATTTTGAAGCCTTGTTTTCTTTGGGTGTTGCTATTATTTTTTCAATTCACGCTGTCATACATGTGGGGATGAACATGGGTCTTTTGCCTGTGACGGGAACGCCAATGCCTTTTGTTAGCTATGGTGGCTCTCATTTAATTACAGAATACATTGCAATAGGCATGGTCATTTCTATGGCTTCATTTAGCCGTGCTACGCACAGAGAAAAATTAAATCCAGACGATAGCTATGTTTTAGCTTCGTAAACAGCCATAGTTTTTTTGACCATCTGCTCTTTACTAAAATTATTTACCACTTGTTCTTTTAGGTTTTTTGCTAAAAGCGCCCTTTCTTTCTTATTGTCTATCAAAAAGTTTAAAGCTTTTGTAAGGTTAATTATGTCTTTTGGCTGAACCACAATCCCACTTTTTCCATCAGTAATAATTTCTGGGATACCACCAACATTTGTACCAACAACAGGAAGCTCTGCGGAACCAGCTTCGAGAAGTGCCAAAGGAAGGGCCTCTGACAGGGAAGTGAGAGTAAAAATATCAAAAGCTTTTAAATATTTTGGAGCATTTTCTACAAAGCCCACAAGCTTCACATGATTTTCTAGACCTTCATTTTTTATGAGTTCTTCTAGTTTTTTTCTTTCTTCTCCCTCACCCATAACTACAAAAATAACTTTGTGTTGATGCAAAACAGATCTTACTGCACGTATCGCATAGGATAAGCCCTTTATGTGATGCAATTCAGAAATAGTTCCTATCCAAACAGTATCTTTTGGTGCATCAGGAAATAAAAATTTTCGTGCCTCCGCTTTTGCTTTGTACTCGTTTTTTTCAGTACCATTATGGACAATTACCATTTTATTTTTTACAAAAGGCCAATTTTCAAAGCTTTTTTTTATGGCCCCTGACACACAAATGGTTTTGTGAGCAAAAACAATAGTAAGCCAACTAAAAAATTTAATTAAAACTTTTTGCCAGATAGGGCGGGATTCGTTAAAGGCGAAGCCGTGGGCAGTAAAAATAATATTTGGAACCCTGCAAAACCTTCCAGCAACCCCGCCAAGTCCTCCAGCCTTTGGGCTGTTTAAATGTAGAATGTCAGGCTTTTCTTTGCGAATAATTTGGAACAGTTGCCAAAAAGAAGCGAGTTCATTTTTGACATTTATATCTCTCTTTAGATCTCCAATTTGTATAGTGCGAATGCCTACAGTATCTAATTTCTCCTTTAGTTTGCCCCCTTCGCCCATGGCCACCACTACCTCAAATTGGTCCTTTGGCAGAGAGGTGGCAAGGTCAAAGACGTACTTTTGAGCACCCCCAAAGTTGCCCTTAGTAATCACAAATAAGACCTTTTTAAGCCCAATTTCAGCCATTTATAGCTTATTTTACCTCATTTTTAGGCCCTTCGCAGGCTCAGGACCAACTTTGACTGATGGTCAAAGTTGGTTGCAAAAGAGGGCTAACTGGGTAGGATAGTCATTACCAATATGTCTCTGTCATCCCGTAGGGAAGGCCTGATTCTATTTTTAGGAGACATCATCATCTCCTTTTTTTCCCTATGGGTAGCCTTGGCCTCTAGATACCCAAGAGAGTGGGCTGGGGAGGCATGGGATCTTCACTTTGTTCCGTTTTCATTTTTAATCCTCCTAGGAACAGTGGTTTTCTTTATTGCGGGGCTTTATGAAAAACACACCCTTATCCTAAAATCAAAAATACCCTATACGGTTTTTAACGCACAAGTAGCAAACAGCTTTTTGGCCGTTCTTTTGTTTTATCTCATTCCAGCTTTTGTTATCACGCCCAAAACAAACCTCTTTACATATTTAGTTATTTCAACAGCACTTCTTATTTTCTGGAGAATCTATGGAATTTCTTTTATGACTGGCCGTCATGGTAAGAAGGCAGCACTCATTATTGGCTCGGGGGATGAAATGAGAGAGCTTTTTTCTGAGGTAAACGGAAATGATAGATATGATATTAATTTTGTAGGAGATATTGATCTTTCAAAGGATAGTAATATCGATTTCCAAAAGGATGTTGTAGAGCGGATTTATTCTGAAGGGATAACGTTGGTCGTTTTGGATCTTTCTGATGAAAAAGTAAAACCATTTATCCCGCACCTTTATAATTTTATTTTTTCTAAGGTTCGTTTTATAGATATCCATAAACTCTATGAAGAAATCTTTGATAGAGTTCCTCTTTCATTACTCCGATACACGTGGTTCATGGAAAATCTTTCCTCTACGGAGAAAAAATATTATGACGGCGCAAAAAGAGTTATGGATATTTTTGTTTCTTTTATACTTGGCGCCATAACGCTACCTCTTTATATTTTTGTAGCTTTAGCAATAAAAATAGAGGACGGTGGAGATGTGTTTATAAAACAAGATAGAGTGGGGCAAAACAATGGAATTGTTAAAATTTTTAAATGCAGATCAATGACCGGCTCTGACGGCGGCAAGTGGCATACAGGAGAGAGTGATAATCGCCACACAAGTGTTGGAAAATTTTTGAGAAAGAGTCGTATTGATGAACTCCCTCAATTGTGGAATGTTTTTATGGGGCACATTTCTTTGATTGGCCCTCGTCCAGATATTTATGATTTGGGAATTAAATTAGCAAAAGAAATTCCTTATTACACAGTGCGAAATATTGTGAAGCCTGGGCTTTCGGGTTGGGCACAAATAAACCAAGATATTCAACCAAAATCTGTTGAGGAGACTAGACTTCGCTTAGCCTACGACCTTTATTATGTGAAAAACCGCTCATTTCTTTTGGATATAAAAATTGCATTACGCACATTGAAGACCCTTCTTTCTCGTGAGGGCATGTAGCGGTAAGGTAAAATACTTAATATGGAATCAACACTTAGAGACCCATCAACACACGTTTCTGAAAAAAAATATGACGGAGCAGTAATTTTCCTTACAGGAGCTGCTGGATATGTTGGCACGATGCTTGCTTATAGCTGGGTACAAAGGCAAGACGTTTCTTTGGTTATTTGTTTGGATAAAGAACCTATTCCAGAAATTTTAAGAGGAAATCCTAAAATTAAATATATACAAGGGAATACTGTAGATAATTTTTGGGAAGACGAAGTTCGTGAACTGAGTCCAACTGTCGTTGTTCATGCCGCTTGGCAAATCAGAACCCTGTATGGAAAAGAAGGGAAGTTGAGGCAGTGGAAGTGGAATATTATTGGTTCTCAGCATATTTTTGAATATGCATTTGAGATGCCAAGTGTTTCAAGACTAATTCATTTTTCTACCGTAGCTTCATATGGTGCAATGCCAACAAATACCTTTGAGCATTTTTTTACTGAAAACGAATCTTTTAGAAAAACTGATTACACCTATGCAGAAGAAAAAAGAATAGCGGAAGAAATTTTGAAAGAAGAACAAAGCTATGCCATTGCAGACGGCAGGAAAGTTTCTGTGTCTGTGGTCCGCCCGGTTGCTATAACTGGCCCCAGCGGTAGAAAAATGAAAATCCGTTTTGGATTACAGTCGGTGCTTTCTGGAGATTTTAAAAACTCATCAAACATTTTTGAAAAAATTACCTCTGCTTTTGTCTCTTTAATTCCAGCTACTCCAAAGTGGGCACGCCAATATGTTCATGAAGATGATGTGGTTGATATTGTTACACTTCTTGCACTCGATGCGCCAGAATCACATGGGTTTAATGCATTTAATTTGTGCCCTCCGGGGCCGTTTGTGCGAGCTAAAGATATGGCCGAGGCAGTAGGCAAGAAGGTATTGCTAGTATTCCCATTTATGGTGCGCTTTGCCTTTTTCTTGTTTTGGCACCTTTCTTTTGGCAAGATTCCCACATCACCAGGGGGTTGGAAGTCTTATAGCTATCCAATATTAGTGGATGGGTCAAAGGTTGAGAGGGCCCTCGGTTATAAATATAAATATCAATCACTGGGTGCCTTCAAAAATTTAACAGGAAGATTTGAGATTTTTATAAAAAGTTTAAAAACTCCAAATAACGAAAGACAATGAAATCCCGTAGTAGAAAATGGCATCCGAGCAACTAATGGGCAATAATACAAAAATGATAGGTCGAAATATAAAAGAAAAAATAATAAATAGTGGTAGTCTGCTCGTATAGAGCAATGCCATTTTTCACTACCGGATGAAATACAGAATTACAGCTTTAATCATAATTATAATTGCGTCTTTCGTCGCTTATGGTTTTTTGCAATCTGAAAATCCAAATACAAAGCTCGGGCAAAAATTTCCATTTTCTTTAGGCCTTGATTTGGTTGGGGGAACAGAGCTTACTTATAAAGCACAAACAGAAAGATTAGCTGGCAGTGACGTTGTGTCAGCTTTATCAGTGCTTAGAGATGTTATAGAAAAAAGAGTAAATGTTTTTGGTGTTGGTGAACCCGTTGTTCAACTAGAATCCGCGAAAACACTAAACGGCTCTGAGGATCGTCTTTTGGTGGAACTTCCTGGAGTTACAGATATACAAGAGGCTATAAAAAGACTTGGAGAAACACCAACACTTGATTTTTATTTAGCTAGAGTGGAGGAAAAAGATGCAATTGAAGCTTTGTTTGGCCAGGGAGGAATAAACGGAGCAAACATTGATACTCTTTCAAAGTATTTTTATCCAAGTGGTCTTACTGGCCAATTTTTAACTCGCGCCACAGTTGAGTTTAGTCAAACAGGGAATGAGCCAAGGGTGAGTGTGCAATTTAATTCTGAAGGTTCAAAAATTCTTCGCAGTGTTACGGGGAACAATGTCGGCAATTTGTTAGCAATAGTTTTAGATGGAAAAATAGTTTCAGCTCCTGTGATACAAACCGAAATACCAAATGGACAAGCAGTGGTTTCTGGTAGATTTACAATTCCCGAAGCACAAAAATTGGCTCAAAATTTAAACTATGGAGCATTGCCTGTGCCAATTGAATTAATTGGTACACAAACGATTGGCCCAACACTCGGCGCAAATGCAATGAATGAGGGTGCTAGAGCGGGAATGATAGGGACTGCAATACTTATGCTTTTTCTAGTGCTTTGGTATCGTTTGCCTGGTGTGGTTGCCTCTCTTGCATTGGTGGTTTACATATTTATTTCACTTTGGATCTTTAAATTAATTCCAGTCACTCTAACTGCTGCTGGTATTGCCGGCTTTATACTTTCAATTGGAATGGCTGTTGATGCAAATATTCTTATTTTTGAAAGGACAAAAGAAGAACTCGCTCGCGGTAAATCAATTTTTGATGCACTTCACGAAGGCTTTCACAGAGCATGGCTTTCAATTAGAGATTCAAATATTGCATCAATGATTACAGCTGTGATTTTATTCTGGATTGGCACATCTGCTATTAAGGGTTTTGCATTAACATTCGGTCTTGGTGTTGCTGTCTCAATGTTTACAGCCCTCACTCTTTCAAGAACATTTTTATTCGCCATTGTTCCTAAGTCGGATGGAAAATTATCCAGATTCTTGTTTTCAGCAGGATTAAATATGGGAAATAAAAAACAATAAAATGATAATTGCTAAACACAGAAAAATATTTTTCGCACTTTCAGGACTGTTGTCTCTGATTGCAATAGTGCTTCTTTTTACACAAACACCAAAATTAGGAATTGATTTTGTGGGAGGTACGTTGCTCGAAATAACTGCACCAAACGGCATTTCAATTGATTCTGTAAAAGAGGTAGTAAAGGGGACTCCAGCAGAAGATGCATCAATCCGTTCGTCTGGAGAGAGGGCAATTACTATTCGCTCAAAAGCCCTAAAAGAAGAGGATAAACAGAAAATTTTAAATAGTTTACAGGAAAAATTAGTTGAAGAAATTACAGTTGTGCGCGCTACTACTATTGGCCCTTCCATCGGCTCGTCTCTAACACGAAAAGCAATTTATGGAGTGTTTTTTGCAATTATTGCAATCGTTCTGTTCATTGCGTTTGCATTCAGGAAAGTTTCTCGCCCTGTGTCTTCATGGAAATATGGATTGGCTGCAATAGTTGCACTTTTTCACGATGTTTTAATTTCGGTTGGTTTTTATACTGTTCTTTCAATAATGAGGGGGGCCGAGATTGATATTCTTTTTGTTTCAGCTATCTTGGCGGTTCTTGGTTATTCTGTGCACGACACAATTGTGGTTTTTGATCGTGTGAGGGAGAGATTGCGCACAAACGAAGAAAGGAGAAACAGAGAAGATTTTGTGGAAACAGTAGGGTATTCAATTAGAGAAACTATGGGGCGCTCAATAAATACTTCTCTCACAATTTTTCTAACCCTTCTAGCATTAGTAATTTGGGGTCCAGCAATTACTGCAAATTTTGCTCTCGTTCTGTTGTTTGGAGTAATTATAGGAACCTACTCTTCAATTTGCTTAGCGGCGCCACTTCTTATTGTTTTTGCTGGGAAAAATAAGAAATATGTTACAATTTTGGTATTAAAATAATTAATTAAATATACTTATGGGACTTGAAACTTTTCCTTTTATGGATCCAATAAAAGATAGCCCTGCTCAAGAAGGGAATCCATTTGTTCTTGATAGTAATGAACAAACAGAACTTAGTGACACCGAACAGTCAGCAAAAGAACTTCGGGAAATAATTGAAAGTAGTCGTCAGTATGTAGAACAAAATCCGTTTTTAAAAGATGAAAGAGATTGGAAAGATTTATTAAGCGAAACAGAAAAAGCGCTCGGAAACAAAGAATTAAGATTGGAGGAATTCAGGGCCCTGAAGTTGAGGTTGCAAGAAGCTCGAGATCAATGGGCTTCCCAGATATTTTCTGGAAAAGATAACTCTCCCAAGAATATAAGTTAGAAATAAATAAAAAAAGAGGGCGTAGCGATGTTCCGCTACGCCCCCAAACTGCGCAAGTGTGTTCACTCTCCTCGTACGGAGCAAACGTTTCGTTCCCCAGGCGTATTAAGAGGGTACGCCTTTCACACAACCCCGTGGACGTGTCGTAACGGTTGACTCGTGTCAACAAACACCGCGGGGCCCCGTGATGTTTGTATGGAAGTTGACCGAGTCAGGGTTGTTACCAGTTTTTTGTGGGCTAGGTTTTGTCCTGCACCCTCAAGCGAACCTAGTGAAGGGATCTCTTCCCAAAAGAGACAACCCACCTGGAGAGAATCTGCACCCGAGAGCGTGTTTCCTTTTTCAGGGCTCCCAAGCACAGCACTTGCGGTAAAGTACTTCCATACATGAGTTTACCCACATTTAGTTAAGTAGCAATAGGTAGCTTAAAAGCCACCTATTGACTATGGTTTTAAGCCGACTATAATGCCCTTTACCCCAACAACTTTCGCTAACGCGAAACTTGAAGGGACAAAGCCTAACCCCTTAACATCTTGTGCCTTGCCCGTTAGGTTTTCCCGGTTATCCGGGAAAATTTATTTGGGTCGCATTTTGAAGGGGCGAGGTTTGGGGATTTTTCTTACCTATTGGAAGCACCGTGCGGAAGAGGGTAATATCCCAAAAGTACCTTAAAAATTACGACGCTCCTCATTTGTCAATGAGGAGCAACAAGACATAATTAAGAACAGTGCAAGTCTCTAGAATTTATTTTAGAGACGTGATTATGAGCTAGGAGAATGAAAAATAGAAATGGAGAAATTAATTTTCTCTTGTTTCGTTCAGGTCTTTCGAAAGATTTATTTTTCGAAAGATTTATTTTCAGAGTTTGATCCTAGCTCAGGATGAACGCTGGCGGC
>CAYIKP010000013.1:0-11926 GCA_964364225.1 uncultured Candidatus Saccharibacteria bacterium
CCACATCGGGATTTTGTTGGAAAAAAGTTCGGATTTCGTCGTACAGAGGGAGCAGGTGAGTGTCGCGAGAAAGTTTTACTTTCACATGACCGAAAATGCGAACCCGAGTACCTTGGTACCCAGGAAGCCCTAAAATACAGCTTTATTAGACTATTATTAGTAGTGGCCTCAAATAAGATTAGAAATCGTGTACAATAAAAATATGAAAAATATATATCTTATCTTAGCTATCATTGTGATGCTTCTTAGCGGTAATCATGTTTTAGCGCAAAATCAAACAGTATTACCCAATGCTGGACTTACCCCAGAGAGCACATTCTACTTTCTCGATAGATTAGGGGAAAACTTGCAAGAGTTTTTTACCTTCAATAAAGAGACGAAGGCAAAACTCCAAATTGAGTTTGTGAATGAAAGAATTGCAGAAATAAAAATTCTTGTTGAAACAAAAGGGTCAGAGACAAAAGGAATTGAAAAGGCCAGAGCACTGCTCGTAGGAAATGTTGCCCATGCCGCTGAAATTATACAAGAGGTAAAATCTTCCGGTAAAGAAGTTTCATCTCTAGCAAAAGAGCTTGATGACGAGTTCGACAAACAAGAGCAATTACTCGTCAAAACATTCCAAGATGCTCAAAAGAAATTGAAAGAAGATCGTTTAGCTACTGTGCAAAAACTCATAGAGGAAGCCCAAAAGCTAGGGGATGCTGAGCAAGTAATTGGGCTTAAGGCACAGGCAGAAGGACTCGTGTTAAGTATATCGGCACTTAAAGAAGTTCGAAATGAAATCAAAGAGTCATTTCGCATTGAAATGAAAAAAATTGAAGATGAACTTGATGATGAAGATAAAAAAGATGATAAACAAGAAGAGCTACAAAATGATAAAGATGAGGAGCTAGAAGATTTGGAAATAGATGACGCACTGGAAGATGATGAAATAGAATATGAAGATATTGATGAGGACGAAGACGAAGGTAATGAATCAATTCGTGAGGATGCGAAGAATTCAGCAGAAGAAATACAAGAGAACCTAGAAAAAGCCTTAGAGAACTCAAACCTTTCAGAGACAGAGCGAGAAGCTCTAAAACAAGCTGGGGAAAAAGCCCGTGAGGACGCAAAACAAAAAGCAGAAGAGTAGGATGAAGAGCAGATTATATTAACGAACGCTATACTTTTGGAGCAATAAACACTAAGTCGCCTTTATGGCGGCTTTTGTGTTTATATTGCCCACCGGAGAAAACAAACTGCTTTGTTTTCGTTAGGATTCGAAAAGCTTCTTCCATATTTTCGATCCTGAGCTTGTCGAAGGAGAGAAAATGGAAAAGCTGTACTGCGACTGTAAGTCGAGAATCCTACCCGGGGAGCAGGTGAGTGTCGCGCGAAAGCTAACTTTCGCATGACCGAGACTGCGAACCTGAGTACCTTGGTACCTGGGGAGCATTCCTATTTTACCTCTCAACAGAGCCTTTTTTGTCCGTGGGTAAAAATGAAATTTAAAATTAGTTGACAAAAATTGTGAGTATGCTACTCTCTAAAAAGATTCAGGGACCATCCGGTGCCTCATCTGTGTCGAGGTGTCGGGAAGTTAGAGTAGTCGGTGAGGTGGATGCAGCCAGTACGCTGGTTGCCGGTACCCGAACCGTCCCTGAAGAAAGCTCAAGCAAGGGCTGACAGGACCATTAGTGAGAAAATGCGAGCCGGACAGCACAGGCCGCGCCATCCGCTAGTGCTCTTGGAGTACGTACGCTTGGACCTCGGGTCCAGTTCGGCCGAATCCTTCGACCGATATGAAAGCTAACACGTCTCCTTGCTTGGGTTTTGTTTTCACCCCGCCACGTCTTCGGACCTCTGGCGGGTTTTTGTTTATATAAAATTTAATATTGCCAACTCGTTTTTTTATTTTTATCCAATTCAGAGTTCTGAACTTGTCTAACAAGGGGAGCAAAACCAAAATATACTCTGTTGAGCCACACACATGGATTTGTTTAATTTCCACTACTTCTTTAGTAGAGATGGATCAATTTTATAGCCCAATATTTTGATCATTAAATCGTTGTATCCTCTATCTCCCCAAGGTGTATCTGTTAACTCTTTTATTATGTGAGTCTCAAATCCTCTATCAAAACTATCAAAGGCAGAGGCCAAAACACACCCGTCACTTGTTAAGCCACAAAAGAAAAATTTTTCAATTTTATTTTTATCAATAAAATCTAATAATTTTTTTGACTTAAAAATAGAATATGATTCTTTTTCAAAAATATTGTTGTCGTTAATAAATGTTTTTAATTCATCAACCAACTCTATTTCATCAGCTTCCATGTAATTGTGCCAATTTAAATACTTAACAAATTTAGAATTTGGTTGATTAACAAATTTAGTAAAAATTACAAAATCATATTTATCTTTGTTTTTTTCTAAATAGCTTTTTATTCTTGCAGGTAAATCCTTTATTCTTTCACTCACAAAACATTTTTGGATATCAATAACAATGAGGGCGTTTTTTATCATAAATTTGTATTTCATATGTTACCAAAAATATTGATGTGCACTGCTTCGAATCTTAACCAGAATGCTGTTCTTGACATGTTAAAAATAAGTTATATTATTTCGCCAGATGTGAAGTTCGTCTACCGTTCAAATTAGGAGTATTTTATGATAACTTGCACTCACTGCGGAAGTGAGTATCACACAACGGAACATTGTTCTAACAGTATCAAGTGTATGCATTGCGGAAGCATACATCATACGACTGAGCATTGTTCAAACAGTGTCAAATGCACAAAGTGTGGAAGCACTTATCACACAACTGAACACTGTGCTGGGCGATAACAGTATTAGCTTGCAACTTTTGAAGCTCTTTGATGGGAAACCCACCCACCGCAAAGTACTGCGGTGGGTTTCTTTTTATTTAATTTTTTACAAATAGTTTGAATATTGCATAATATGCGAACCTGAGTACCTTGG
Source organism: uncultured Candidatus Saccharibacteria bacterium (assembly GCA_964364225.1). Lineage (GTDB taxonomy): Bacteria > Patescibacteriota > Minisyncoccia > Phycocordibacterales > Zambryskibacteraceae > 12-FULL-44-12b. Next base: position 2,959 of record CAYIKP010000013.1, read on the forward strand.
TACCCCGGGGAGCAATGGGCTTTAAAATTGTTAGAATGTATTTATGGATGAAATAACTTGGAATGATTTTGAAAAAGTACAACTTCGTATCGGAACCATCGTAAAAGCAGATGATTTTCCTGAGGCTAGAAAGCCGGCCTACAAATTAGAAATCGATTTTGGGAAAGAGATTGGTATAAAGAAATCAAGTGCACAAATAACAAAACACTATTCAAAAGAGGAACTTATTGGAAGGCAGATAGTTGGTGTTATTAATTTCCCACCAAAGCAAATTGGCCCATTTATTTCTGAATGCTTAACTACCGGTTTTGCTGACGAGCATGGAGATATTGTATTAACTCAACCCGAGAGAAAAGTTCCTAATGGTAGTAAGCTGTTTTAAGAAGACGTAAAGATGGGCTTTACAAAGGGTATTTACAGATATATAGTTTTAAAAGAGTGTAGGATAGTTAAAATTTACTGAGGGCAAGACAATGCCGATAGCTTTTCGAGTAGGCGAGACCGAAGAATGTGCCAAGTGTCACAAAGATACCGGAATTCCGAAAAACTGCCATGTGGATGATCCAAGAAGGCTGGGGTGTTATGTAGAAGGTGCTGGACAGCTTTGTTCGGAATGTTACAACGAAGTTTATGGCCCCGCCATACCATCCAGCTCTAGCTAGCAGTATTTAGTAGGAAGTGTTTTACATTGGAAAAGAATCCCCGTGATTATTTGGTCATGGGGATTTCCTTTTTTAAAAATTTCTACAGAGGTACTATAATTAGTACATAGTTAATTAATTTACACATATGGACATAACAATTTTAGTTTCAAAGATACTAGGCATTTATTTAATTGTTGCTGGTATTTTTATAATCTTTAAAGGCAAATCAATTCCACATTTGCTAAGAGATTTTTTTGATCACCCAGCAGTGAGCTATCTCACAGGAATTATTCTCCTTTTCCTTTCTTCAATGTATCTTATTCAGTTCAACATTTGGGATGGTACTTGGAAAACCATAATTACGGTTTTTGTTTGGTTAATTCTTATAAAAGGATTGGTTTATATTTTCGCTCCCAAGATGCTTAGCGAAATTGTCATCAAGAATTCTAAAAAACTATTCAATGTTTATGGTGTAATTGCTTTTGTTATAGGTTTATATCTGTTAACTCTGAAATAAACAACAGTTCATTAGTTTGCCCATCTAAGTCCTTAAGCTGATACAATATTTGTATGAATTATATAAATATTTTGTACGTGTTTGGTTTTATTGGTGTAATTGATACCCTTTATCTTATTTATCACAAAGTGCGTGGTACTGAAGTAGCTTGCATATTCTTTCCACCAGAGTGGTGCTACAAAGTTCAACATAGTCCACAAAGTAAAACTTTTGGAATTCCAAATTCACTTGCTGGTTTTGTAATGTACGTGCTTATCTTGGTTCTTACCTACTTGTATGCCGCGGGCTCAATAGCGTTTTGGCCTATACAAGTGATTGTGGCATTCGGTTTTCTGTTTTCTATGTACTTCACTTATGTACAGGCATTTGTGCTTAGAGCGTTTTGTACTTGGTGTGTGGTATCCACAATCAACTTCACAGTTATGGCAATAATAGTTTTTCTCTTAAATTAAGTAATTTCTGATAATTCATTTTTGAGGTTAAAAATATGTAGAATTGATTACATAATGCTTATTCATGTAAAAGTTAACGCAGGAGAGAAAAAAGAAAAATTTGAAGAGCTTTCTGATACGCGCTTTGAGGCTAGTGTAAGAGAAAAGCCCGAAAGGAATATGGCCAATAGCAGGGTTTTAGAGCTTGTAGCGAGGTATTTCGAGGTTTCAAGTGGGTCCATAAAAATAATCATAGGTCACCACTCCCCATCAAAAATTTTGGAGGTACCAGATAAAATGTTAAAATAAAGTGTATGAGATATTCAATTCAATTTAAAGGTATAGAAAAAACAGAAGCAATTGAAAATTATTTAGATAAAAGATTGAAGAGTTTAAAAAAATTAATAGGAGATGATTCAGTTTTTGCCACAGTAGAACTTGCAAAAACGACAGCTAGCCATAAATCTGGCGACCTGTTTAGATCTGAGATAGGTTTTTATTACTCAAACAAAGATTTTTATGTAGCTTCAGAAAAAGAAGATCTTTACGCCGCAATTGATGAAATGAGAGATGAAATAATTCGTGAAGTTACAAAAATAAAAGGGAAGACAGAAACTATTTTTAGAAGGGGAGCAAGAAATTTAAAGAACATTGTAAAAGGCCTTGATCCTAGGGGCCTTAAAAACTTTCGTCCTTGGCGCAAAAGCTAATTTCCCAGTTTAAAATCTTTCCAATTCATTTCTTTTTTGCCCTCTGGTACAACTTTATCCAAAATTAGTTCACCGTTTTCTATGTGAGCGGTTTTTATTTTTATCCTCAATTTTCCAGTAAGGGTTTCATAAAAAAAATATGCCGTTGGCCATTCTTCAAAAGCTCTGATTTTTTTTAGATTACTTTCTGGACTATCAGTGAGATCAATCAAACCAGCTTCCTTGGTAATTTTTTTAGTAAAAGTTGCCTTTGAGTGCTCTTGTTCTATCAGTTCAACCCTTCCTTCAATGTAATCATTTAAAATTTCACTCAACAACTTTCCACCTTCCGAACCTAAAATAATTTCAGCGTTTTTATATTGAGATGGCCCTTCTCCAAGGTCCACTTCCTTTTGAACAACAATTGGTCCATGATCCATCTCAAGATCAAGTTTGATAATAGTTACACCAGCTTTGCCTTCGTTAAGGATTGTTGATTCAATAGGCGAAGCGCCCCTTAACTTCGGTAAAAGGGATGGGTGAACATTGAGAATTCCTTTCGGAAATAAACTAAGGATAGATTCAGGAATAATTTTTCCATAAGAAGCAATAACGCTGAACTCTAAATTAAAAGGTAAAAGATGAGATATAAAAGTATCATCTAATTTTTTTGGCTGAAGAACAGTAATTTTTCTTTGTTCCGCCCAAACCTTTGCTAGTGGGGGAGTTAAGGTTAGCCCACGTCCTTTTTCTTTATCTTCGCCACACACCACAACAGATGGTACGAAACCAGCCTTTTCTAATTCATTTAAAACGGGTATAGCAATTGAGTCAGTGCCAAAAAAGGCAAAATTATTTTTTTGCATTTCTTTTTAAATCTTCACGAATACCAGCAGTTTCTGGCATAAATTCGTGTACATCTTTTGCTTTATCTATAAAAAGTACGCCTTCGAGGTGATCAATTTCGTGTTGAAAAATTTGAGCTAAAAGACCAGAGGCACCCCTTTGTACTTTTTTACCTCCCTCATCGTAGGCTGTTATTTCTACTTTTGCGGAACGTTTTACTTTTCCGTATAGCCACCTCACAGAAAGACAACCCTCTTCCATTGAATTTTTTTCGCGAGACGAGCGAAGAATTTTTGGATTTATAAAAACTTCATCAAGATTTTTTGTTTTCTTTAGATTTTCTATATTTTCTACTCCAGCAATAATATCTTTAACCTTCCCAGAAATAACAATAATTTTTAAGGATTCTCCTATTTGGGGCGCGGCAATAGCAACTCCATCATCTTGTGTAGAGAGAGCTTTTTTCATATCGGAAATTATCTTTTTTATCTTTTTGGCTCCAATTTCCTTTAAAGGCACTTCTTTTGCCCTCATTCTCAAGGTTTTATTTTCTTTTTCTTGGTAGATTTTCACCATTGACTACATACTAACAAATTGGTTATAAAAGTGCGTCAGGGTCTACGAACACACTAAATTGAGGTGCTAGAGATAGAAGTTTTTTAACAAGCGCTGTTTCTGGCCAGACTATTTCACCATCTGTTTTTGGTTCTATTTTTATTAGTGCGTGATATTTAACTAGGCGCGCACCTCCACGGACTTTTATAATCTGAACCTCCTCTCCAAAAGTTTCTTTAATTATTTCGGAATCTTTTTCTGCTCTTGTAGGTGTTCCTTCCCAAATAATTTTTATAAATAATGAAAACGGAGGAAATGCAAATTTTTTTCTTTCGTTTAGTTCTCTCTCAAAAAAATTCAATAAATTTCCTTCTTTAGCACATTCAAAAATAGAATTTTCAGGGTTTCTTGTTTGAAAAAAAGTTTTTTCTGTACCCAGCGACTTTATATAAATAAGCAAAGACATCATTTTTTCATTTATTCTAAAATCGGGGACTCCCAATATTGAATCTGCAGAAACCACGGCGGATATTTCTACTGGTTTTCGTAAAAAATGAAGAGCCATTTCCGTACCCAAAAGTACGCTTGGTGTTGTGCTTAAAAATTCCTCCACAATTTTTTGAGCTTTAAGGGGTGTTGAGGCGGTTTCTTTATCAAGTCTAAAAACCTTTAGATGTGTAGAAATTCTTTTTAATTCTTTTTCTACCTGTTCTGTGCCAATGCCAAGCGCGATTAAACGCCAACCACCACAGTGACTGCACTGGTCTTTTGCCTTTAACCTCTCGCCACATTTATGACAAAGAAAATATGGTTCTTTTTTTGATGCTTGATCGCCTTCCAAATTTCCATAAAGCACGAGAGGAGCATCGCACGTTTTACAAGTGACTAAAGTCTCACAATCGGCACATACGGTAGTGGGAGAAAGACCCCTACGTGCAGTAAAGAGAAAGACCTTTTTACCCGTTTCTGGCAATTCTTGGATTATTTTCTCAAGCTCTGGAGATAAAATTTTAAATGGCTCTGACGACTCTTCTTTTGTCATAGAAATGATCGAGCATTCTCCTTCAGATATCTCTCTCATTTTTAAATGTCCCCATTCGTGATATCCGCCATTTCTTACTTTTTGCATTGTTTCAACGCTAAGGATTTCAGAACCCAACAACACCCTTGTGCAATATTCGTGTGCGAGCATCTTGGCGAAAATTCTCCAGTCTATATTTGGGCGAGAAAATGTCCGAAAACTTCGTGAACCCTCTCTATCTATTGCAAGTATTTCAGTATCATTTCTTATTAGACTTAAGAATGGGGGAGTGGCTATGATGAGGACGGGGTGGCCTCCATCATCAATGGTTTTTAGAAGTTTATTTAATTCTTTTTTATTTTTTCCTCCATAAACTGTAGCTGTAAATTGTTCAATACCACGAGAAAGTTCTTTTTCAGCAGACCGAGCGTCTTCCGCCGTCGGAACTAAAAGAAAAAAAGATTTCTTACGAGCAAAAGTTTCTCTGATTAAAGATTTGTAAGCTGAATATCGTTCCACTGTGTCTCCCTGAAATACACTTATATCTCCTGCAAGAGTGCATTTTGGTTCCGGAGGAGTAACTTGTCTTTTCACTTCAAATAATATTGATGGAAGAAGCACGCTCAAAACAGAGGAAAAACTTTGGGCTTCATACTCTGAAAATTTTTGTGCAGCACGCATAAACGCTTGGCTTACAACAATTTTTCCAGAATTTCCTTTAATTTTTTTTAGTGAAAAATTACTGGCTCTTAATTCCATTCGTGCTTTTTCTGCAGGCGTACTTTCTATGACGAGCGCCCAGACATCTTTTTTTCTGAGGGGTACTTTTACCACCATTCCAGATTCGTACTCATTGGCAGAAAAATAACTCAATTCCTCAAGTCCAAAGTTTTTGGTTATAGGTAGTACAGAGACTATATACATGGGGGCATTATAGCCATATTTTTCAAATTTTTTAGAGCTTGTTTTTTAGTCCAAAAAGCATAAGCTAAGGCCCTAAGATACACAGCAAAAATGTCATTTTTTAGCAAAAAACTAGGGATTGATTTGGGCACTACAAGTGTTTTGGTTTTTGTTCCAGGAAAGGGGATTATTCTCAATGAGCCATCAGTGGTGGCGGTTTCTGAAGAAGATAGAAAAATTTTAGCCATAGGAGTAGAGGCTAAAAAAATGATTGGGAAAACTCCTGAAAATATTATTGCTTACCGTCCAATGAAAGATGGTGTAATTGCAGACTATAAAGTGACGGAAGCAATGCTTAGATATTTTATTACTAAAGCTCTCGGGAAGTTTTCTTTTGTAAAACCAGATGTTTTAATCTCTGTTCCCGCTGGAGTTACCTCAACAGAACGTCGTGCAGTAATTGAAGCCGCACTAAAAGCTGGGGCTAGAAATGCTTATGTTGTGAAAGAACCAGTTTTGGCTGCAATTGGTGCAGGAATACCAATTCAAGAACCATCTGGGCAGATGATTGTTGATATTGGAGGAGGGACGACTGATGTCGCTGTGATTTCGTTGGGAGGAATCGTAGCTTCTACTTCTGTTAAGTGTGCTGGAAATAAAATAGACGCCGCTATTACTGACCACATGAAGAAAACTTATAACTTAGCAATCGGCGATAGAACCGCTGAACTTATAAAAATAGAAATTGGTTCTGCTGTGCCAGTAGAAGAGGAGTTATCAATACAAGTAAAGGGGAGAGATTATGTGACAGGTCTTCCTCGTTCCGTGAATGTAAAAACAAATGAAATAGTAAAGGCAATCAGTAAGGAACTTCGTGACATGATAAAAGCAATGAAAGATGTATTACAAGAGACTCCACCCGAACTCGCCTCAGACATTATTGATAAGGGGATCGTAATGACAGGTGGTACATCTCAACTTCGACATTTGCCAGAACTTGTTTTTAGAAGAACCGGAGTAAAAGCAGTGCTCGCAAAAGATGCTTTGTATTGTGTTGTTAAAGGCACAGGAATTGCATTAGATCATTTGGATGCGTATAAAAAAGCGATAATCTCTAAAAGGTAAAGTCACGAGAATATTTATTTTAAATGTGAGCGCCATAAGGTCACCAATGCATTTAAAATAAATATTCTCGCTCTAAGTTTGTTTCGCATATAATAAAGCCATGTTAGAAGAAATATTAAAAAGGGGATTAGAGCATCCAAGGTCGTATCTCATACGAGGAGAAAGGGAAGTACTTAAGGAGACCCTTTTTGGGGCCATAGAGGCCATTTGGGGGCTTATTATGGGCGGAAATCCCAATGTTTTTTCTATAGATGGACACATGAATGTAGAGGAGGCTAGAAGGCTTATTGAGTTTGCATCAATGTCACCATTAGGAACTGATAAATTAAAAATGATTATTTTGAGCGCAGAGAGAATGACAAAGCAAGCACAAAACACCCTTTTGAAATTAACAGAAGAACCAAGTGCATCTTTGCGAATTTTTGTGATAGTGCCTAAAGATGTTGAACTTTTACCAACTCTTATTTCACGACTGGAAGACATATCAAATGCTTTTCCCTCAACAGACTCAGGACAGGTAAAAACAGATGCAGGGAATTTTTTATCAATGGGTTTAAAGGACCGCTTTAAATTAGCAGAAAAAATTTCAAAAGTTGATGACGAAACCGCTTTGGATGTTTTTTTACGGGATTTAGAAAAAAAAATTTACAAACAAAAATATAATAATTTTTTAGATAAACAAAAAACTTTTGAAGCTATAGATTTTGCTAAGAAAATTTCCTCCTCCCAAAGTCGTCCCAAAAGAATGATTTTAGAGGCATTAGCAATATCACTCCCAGTGATATAATTCAAACCTTATGGTTTTATCCGTACACACACTAGTAGGCGGTGCGCTTGGTGCAGTTTTACCCGTTTCGCCATTAACAGCTTTTGCTATTGGATTTATTTCGCATTTTGTATTGGACGCAATACCGCACTCTGATTATCCACTACAATCAATTTCAAAGGACAGAGAAGATAGGGGGCAAGATGCAATGGTAAAAGATGGCAGACTCGCACACGATTTATTTGTGAATGGAATTGATGGAATATTAGGATTTCTTATTCTTATTTCTTTAACATTTAATGCCCATTCATTGTTTTCGATTGTACTTGGAGCAGTCGGAGCGTGTTTTCCAGATGGACTTCAATTTTTGCACTTCATGTTTCCAAAAGTTAGATGGCTTCGCGCTTTCAAGAAATTTCACGGCATTTTTCATACCCCATTAAAAATAGAAGAATTTATGAAAAAACACATTGCGCTTTCTATTTTGGTTCAAGGGGCAACGGCTTGCATTGCTCTGCTATTGATTATAAAAACAATACCAATTCCTTTTTAATTTGAAATAAAGCCATTTTCCGCTATTATTTCATGTATGTACGATTTTTCTGATTTTAAAAAACAATGTATAGAGACCGTAGAATGGCTTAGAAGGGAATACACGGGCATTCGCACAGGCAGGGCAACACCTGCAATTTTAGACAATGTAACTGTTGAGAGTTATGGAACTTTAATGAAAGTTAAAGAAGTAGCTTCTATTGGTATTGAGGATGCTAAAACTTTGCGTGTTTCTCCTTGGGATATGACTCAGGTAAAGGGCATTGAAAAGGGGATTATGCTCGCGGATCTTGGCTTGTCTGTTTCAGTGGATGACAAAGGTTTAAGGGTTAATTTTCCCGAACTGTCTACCGAGCGAAGAGATGCTTTAATGAAAGTAGCAAAACAAAAACTTGAAGAAGCAAGGGTAGCCATAAGAACAGAAAGAGAAAAAGCAAAAAGAGATATAACAGAAGATACTGACAAAGATAGTAAATTCAGAAATACAGAAGAACTTCAAAAACTTGTAGATGGGTTTAATACAGATTTGGAGGCGGTTTATGACAGAAAAGAAAAAGAAATATCTGAATGATTACAGTAATACTATTTTTAATAATATTAAGCGCTCTCGTTGCTGTACACGAAGCAGGACATTTAATTTTGGCTAAATGGGCAGGGGCCAGAGTAAGAGAATACGCTATTGGATTTCCGCCAAGACTTTTTTCAAGAAAATTTAGAGGTACGGAATATAGTCTAAATCTCACACCACTTGGAGGCTATGTAAACATTGCTGGAGAAGAAGGGGTAGACGACCCAAATGAAGAAGATGTGCCTTTTAACGAAAAACTTTCAGCAAAGCATCCATTTAAAAAAATTTTAGTGCTTGTTGCAGGCGTTACAGCTAATGTAATTCTTGCTTGGATACTTCTTTCTATCACTT
>CAYIKP010000014.1:0-11420 GCA_964364225.1 uncultured Candidatus Saccharibacteria bacterium
TCCTTCACTCGGAAATAGAAAAGTATAAATTCTTTTCTGCTTCCTCGCTTGTCCACCCTGTAGGGATCGAACCTACGACCTTATCCTTAAGAGGGATCTGCTCTACCAGCTGAGCTAAGGGTGGAATAGAAAAATATTAACAGATTTTAAGCAAATTAATACTCTTTAAACATAAATTTTTAAATCAATACTTCAATTAACAAAAGAAAAGGCGCCAGAAAATACTCCGGCGCCCAACATATCCTAAATGTGTTGGTTAGTGCCATGCCCCACAAGAGCATGGTCCGCTGGAAACATCACATCTGCTTCCACCATTTGATCCTGTCAGCCCTTCATGTGCCTCCATGATTCGAAGACTGGCCGCTCCATTGACCATACAGCATCGCTGAAGGCCGTCAAAATCATGCCTGTGTCTCTCTGGGCGCTCTCGAATGTCTTGAAGAACCGCTTCTTCCCTGGGGTCTGGCATACAGAACTCCTGTAATTTAGTTTGGATCTAAAGACATCCTAGCACATAGAATCTCTTATTTAAATATTTGTGCCCGAGGTGGGAATCGAACCCACATCCCTTGCGAGACACGATTTTAAGTCGTGCGCGTATACCAGTTCCGCCACTCGGGCATATCATGCTTTAAACATGATGGAGGCGTAGAGGGGAATTGAACCCCTGCAATAACGGTTTTGCAGACCGCTGCGTTACCACTTCGCCACTACGCCTTAAGGTACTACTATAATATATCCTCTATAACTCTTCTATTCTTTTCTCCCTTGTCTATTTTGAAATCAAACTTTGGCGTTCTTCCTATTTTTGCTCTTTCGTTTATATATTCAGCAAAGCCGGCTTTATGTCTAGCTAAAAATCCTTTCACGACCTCCTCTTTTTCTTCTGGCAGTACAGTAACCAGGATATCTATGTGTTGACCAGAGTCCGAAAGTCGTGAGCCCGTAACTGTAATCAGAGAAGAATTATCCGCTTCACGCACAATAAACTCTGCAGCCAAATGTTCTAGCAGGGAAGAAATTTTTTCTTTTCTATGGCGATTTGTTGGGAATGTCATGTGATTTTTATTGTTGAGCTATTTTTCTTGAAGATCAAAACACTGAACAATATCCCCAATTGCAATTTCTGTTTTTGACTCTATCATCGCCCCAAATTCTCGCCCCTCTTCGGCCTCATTAATCCTTTCTTTTAAGTATTGAAGCTCTTTAATTCTACCCATTCCTATTTTGTTTTCTCTTCTTACAATATTTACTTGTGCATTTAGTTTTACCACTCCTTCCGTTACTTTCCCTCCTACTATTTGCTTGTCCTTATTCTTACTAAACAGTCTAATTATTTTTCCAGAGCCAGTTACTTCTTCAATTGTTATTTTTGGCGCACGGCTTTCAATTGAGGCGTTTATATTTTCCATTAGTTTATAGATAATATCGTCAGAGAGAATGGTTATACCTAGTCTTTCTGCTAGAGATTTTGCTCCCGTATCTATACCCGTATGAAATGCCACCACTAAACTTTCTTTGTCGCTTTGCGCAGTTTTTATATCGTTTTCTCCAACATTTCCAATCCCTGAAAGAATTATTTTCGGAACCACCCTTTCATGAGAAAATTTCTCAATTTCATAAACCAAGGCTTTTAAGCTTCCAGTTGTATCAGCACGAGCAATAATTGCCACAGTTTTTTTATCACCGGTGTTTTCGCTTTGAACGTTTTTTTCTTCCTGAGGCATTTTTGCAAAATTTATTGCACTTTCCTTATCTTTAAAAATATAAAATTTATTTCCAACCATTGGAGCTTCACTCCAGCCGATTATTCTTATTGGAGAACCGGCAGACATTTTATCGACCGCCTTTCCAGTATAATTTTCAAGCATTCGAAGGGGAGTGAAAGCGCCTTCTGTGCCAGCAAATTCTCCTTTTTCTATTTGACCATTTTTAATTATTGCGGTTGCTGTGACACCCTTTTTTGGATCTCTGTGGGATTCAATAATTATTCCCATTGTTTTTTCTGGGTTTTCATCATGAATATTATTTAAATCAGCAATAAGAAGAATTGTTTCCAAAAGAGCCTGCACCCCATCTCCGGTTTTTCCAGAAACTGCATTCCAAGGAATGTCTCCACCATAGCCCTCAACATAAATTCCAGCTTCTGCCAAAGATTGTTTAGCGGTGTCTATATTTGCTCCTGGTCTGTCTACTTTTGTAAACGCCACCACAAAAGGAAGTTTGTGGCCCTGTATCCACTCTATAGCCTCTAAGGTTTGTGGCTTTACGCCGTCTTCTGCAGAAACAACCAAAATAACAATGTCCGCAGCAAGTCCTCCTGTGCTACGCATACTTTTAAATGCTTCGTGTCCAGGTGTGTCTATAAAAGTAATTTTTCTTTCCTTATTTTCATTTGTTACCACAGCTTCGTAAGCAGAGATATGTTGTGTTATTCCACCAGCTTCTTTTTCTGTTGTATTTGTGGACCTAATAAAATCAAGAAGAGTACTTTTGCCGTGATCAATATGTCCCATTACCACAACTACAGGAGGCCTTTTATTTTTTATAGTTTCCACCCCAAAAGAATCAGTCTGGAGAGCAGCGCTTTTTTCTTTTGTTTCTTCTTTAGTTTTTGGTTTATTATTGGACATTTTAATTTTTTATGCGCTTCGCTGTTTCTTACGGGGCAAGTATTTGTTTTAGGAATTTAAACTGTTTTTAGCGGTCCCAAGAATTTCTTTTTCTTCTGGCGTAAGTTCCAACTCTCCTGATGAAAAGTTTTTTATTGGTTTTGAAAACACACTCACCCTGTCTCTTGTTGCTAGAGTTGATAAGATAACCCCGTCTCCATTTTCAGACACCAAAATTGTGGAGTGGGATTGCTGGCCCGCCTCCCCTGTACCTTTAAACGGATTGTATCGCTTTGAGAGCGAAACCTGCATACTGCGACGCAATCTAGTCTCTATTATCTTCAAATAAGCGCTTAGCTCCTTGTGAAAATCATTTAATGACGACATGTTTTCTAGCATTCCTTGAATAGTGCCCTCAAATGATTTGCCGTCACCTTTTTTAAAGAATCTATTTACCCTTATAAAAATGAGCACAGTAAAAATAAGCGAGCTCAAAGATAGCCCTAGTGCAATTAAAGAAAAAATGTCAGAAGAAATCTTCATAGAATGGCATTATTGCATTTTTGACATTTTTAATCAAAACTACTCTCGTATGACTCGACCAACCAATACTAAAAATATATTTTTAGACTATGGAGGAGGAACTCCAATTGACCCTCGTGTTTTGAGCGTGGTCAGAAATGTAGAGAAAAAATTTTGGCATAATCCGAGTGCTTTATATCTAGAGGGTGTTTTGGCAAAAAAAGAGTTAGAAAAATTAAGAAAAGAGGCTAGCGAGACCCTTGTATGCTTGCCCGATGAAATAGTGTTTACTTCTTCTGGCACAGAATCTAATAATTTCGCCATCAGAGGTGTTATTTCTGCAAGTAAAGATAAAAAATTATCTGTGCTTTTTTCTGGCATAGATCATCCATCAACGATTGAAACTATTAAATCAATACAAAATATAAAAGCAGTAAGTTTGCCCACTAATGAGTTTGGGTTTATGGACATTTCTTTTTTAAAAAAGGAGCTTCTTAAAAAACCTATACTACTTTCCTTTAATTATGTTAATGGCGAAATTGGCACGATAGAAAACATAAAAGAGATAATGAAAGCCGTTCGATTTTATAGGAAAACCAAAAAAACAATTTTTCCTTATGTACACATCGATGCATCACAAGCATTTAATGTTTTGCCTATAAAACTAAATGAATTAGGTGTTGATTTAATGACATTGAGTTCAGATAAGGTTTATGGCCCTAAGGGCGTTTCTCTTCTTTTTATACGAAGAGGAACAAAAATCAATCCAATTATTACGGGGGGCGGACAAGAAGGGGGAATGCGTTCAGGAACAGAGAATTTGCCCGCCATAACTGGTTTTGTAGAAGCAATTAAGATTTGTGAGAAGGAGAGAGCTCTTAGAAACAAAACCATAGTTTTAATTCAAAAAAAGTTTTTAGCCCTTCTGTATAAGGGTTTTCCAAAAATGATGCTAAATGGGCCTGTTTTAGGAGATAAAAGAAGTCCAAATAACATTAACGTATGTATTCCAAGTATTGATTCAGAACAAGCCGTTTTAGTGATGGACAAACTTGGGGTAAAAATTTCCTTTTCAAGTGCTTGCAAAACTTTGGCAGAGAGGTCAAATTCTTATGTTATTGGTTCACTAAATAGAGAAAACTGTGCCACATCCTCATTAAGATTTTCTTTCAACCATGGTACTAAAATAAAGGATATAGCGACTGTTGTTAAATATTTGAAAAAAGCAGTTGCAGATTCAATGGGCAAGAAAATAAAATTAGAAGACACAAATAAAAGCTTGCGATATAATAGCTAGTAATGGAATCCCGTAGTAGAAAATGGCATTAGAGCTAGTTCGGGGGATAATTACACAAAATGATAAGTCGAAATTTTAAAAGAATATTAATTAACATTGGTACTTTGCTCTAAAAGTAGAGCAATGCCATTTTTCACTACCGGATGGAATCACTTACAAAAACACAACTCGTTCTTTTAACGCTTCTTATTTCTTTTGTTACATCAATAGCAACAGGCATTATGGCCTCTGCACTTCTACAATCTGCTCCAACAAATGTTACCCAAACCATAAACAGGGTAGTGGAAAGGACTATTGAAAAGGTATCGGAATCTTCAGGTAGTAAGGTTATTCAAGTTGTTTCTGAAGATGAAAAAGTAATAAGTTCTGTAGAAAAAAATAACACTTCTTTAGTACGTATTAGACAGGCAGATGGATCTGGTACACCAATATTTTATTCTCTTGGAATAGTGTTATCAAAAACGGGAGAAATTATCGCGCCCAGAATTGAGTCGTTTAACTTGAGGGGTCCTTTTGTAGCAACTTTTTATGATGATTCCACCGCACCGTTAACTTTACAAAAAGAAGAAGTTCAATCTGGAATAGTGGTATTTAAAACAAATAACACTGTTCCTTCAGGAGTTAATGTTGGAGTTTTTTCAAAAAATTCTCCCAAGCTTGGCCAAACAGTTATTGTGCTTGAAGGAGCAAATAGCACATTTACTCTTGTTGGACGTGTTTCTAATGTTCAGACCGAGTCTGGAGCGCCAAGAGTCATTGAAACAGATCTACAAAACACAAAAGAGACTGTGGGGGCAATGCTCATAGATTTGTCAGGAAACATTTTGGGAATAAGGGCTTTTGATGCATCTAATGGAAGTACATTCTCTTTTGCTTCTAGGTTAGTCGACATAGCAAAATAAGCCTTTAGCTAAGCCATGTTTTTGGCAAGGCAAAATCAGTGTTGACTAGGTAGGGTTTTCAATATATTTTATCGGCCATGCCACCATTTCATCAATTTACAACTAAAGCAAAAGAAGCACTTCAGGGAGCACACGAGCTTGCTATTAGGCATGGTCAAAACCATGTAAATCCTTTGCACTTATTAGCAGCATTAGTTTCTCAAGAAGAGGGTACGGTGAGCCTTCTTTTAGAGTACCTTAATGTGGATTCAATTCTTTTGAGTGATTCAATACTAGAATCTTTAGAGGGCGCGACAGATTCTTCGGTACTCTCTCATTCATATCAAATATATTTAACCCCAGAGCTTGCACAGGTTTTAGATGGTAGTTTAAAAGTTGCTAAGAGCCTTGGTGATGAATTTGTTTCTGTAGAACATCTTTTGGTTTCCGTTTTGGAAGTGCCAAGCGCTGCTAGAGATCTTTTGGCGCGTTTTAAAATAGACAAAGCCTCTGTTATTAAATCCATTGAATCTTTAAAGACAAGTAAAGAAGATGTTGGCAAGGAATCAAAAAAACCAAAAGCAATTTTGAAATATACCCGTTCACTCACTAAGCTAGCAAAGGACAATAAACTTGATCCAGTAGTAGGGCGTGATAATGAAATTGCTCGTATCGTACAAATTCTTTCTAGAAGAACTAAAAATAATCCAATACTTATTGGCGAGGCTGGGGTTGGAAAAACTGCAATTATAGAAGGCCTTGCCCAAAGAATTGTTTCAGGAAATGTACCGGAATCTTTAAAAGATAAAGATATTGTTTCTCTTGATTTAGGGCTTTTAATTGCTGGTACAAAATACCGAGGCGAGTTTGAAGAACGCCTTAAAAATATTCTAAAAGAAATTGAACGCTCTGATGGGAAAATAATTTTGTTTATTGATGAGATACATACAATTGTGGGCGCGGGGTCCGCGGAAGGCGCCATGGATGCCTCAAATATGTTGAAGCCACCACTTTCTCGCGGAGAGCTTCGTGCAATCGGCGCAACCACTCTAAAGGAATATCAAAGACACATTGAAAAGGATCCTGCTCTCACCAGACGTTTTCAGCCAGTTTATGTGAATGAGCCATCCAATGAGGATGCTGTCGCAATTCTCCGTGGTTTAAAGGAAAAATATGAGCTTTATCACGGGGTTCGAATAACAGACGAGGCTATTGTTGCTGCTGTTGGTCTTTCTTCTAGATATATTTCAGACAGATTTTTACCAGACAAAGCGGTAGACCTTATAGATGAAGCGGCTTCCCATATGAAAATTTCCCTTGAAAATATGCCCGTTGTTTTAGAAGAGACCCACACAAAAGTTCGTCGTCTTGAAATAGAAAAAGAAGCTTTGAAAAAAGAAGTTGCAACTACAAAAGAAGCCAAAACAAAAAACCGTATAAAAGAAATTGAAAAAGAAGTTGCTAAGCTGAAAGAAGAAACTCGTGAAATTGAAATGAAGTGGTTGAGCGAAAAACAAACCGTAGAAGATTTAAAGGTAATAAAGAAAAACCTTGAAAAATTAAGATTAGAGGCAGAAGGCGCTGAAGCGAGCGCCGATCTTTCTCGTGCTGCTGAAATAAGATATGGGGAAGTTCCTCTTCTTGAAAAAGATTTTGAAGCTAAATCTAAAAAATTAAAACGCCTACAAGGTACAAAAAGAATGCTTCGTGAAGAAATTACTGCAGAAGATATTGCAGACATTGTTTCTCGTTGGACAGGAATTCCTGTAACTCGCATGCTTGAAAAAGAAGCTGAAAGACTATCTCGAATGGAAGAGTTTTTGAAAGGAAGAGTTATTGGCCAAGAAGAGGCGGTAAGAAAAATTTCTGATACCGTGAAAAGATCACGTGCGGGAATTTCTGATCCAAATAGACCAATTGGCTCTTTTATCTTTTTGGGCCCAACTGGTGTAGGTAAAACAGAACTTACCAAAGCCCTTGCTGAATTTCTATTTGATGATGACAAAGCGCTCATTCGTGTCGATATGTCTGAGTTCATGGAAAAACATTCCGTTTCAAAATTAATCGGTTCGCCTCCAGGATATATCGGCTATGAAGAGGGGGGTCAACTAACAGAATTGGTGCGACACAGACCTTATTCTGTGATTCTTTTTGATGAAATTGAGAAAGCTCATCCCGAAGTTTTTAACATTCTTTTGCAGGTTTTTGACAATGGCCGTTTAACTGACGCAAAGGGGAGAACTGTAAACTTCAAAAATACACTAATAATTCTCACATCGAATATCGGAGCGCAGTTTATAGATAAGATGGAAAAAATCGGATTTACGTCTGGAGAAAAAGTGGAAAATTATGATGATGCAAAAGAAAAGGTGATGGTTTCTCTGAAAGAATTTTTCAAACCAGAATTTTTGAACAGATTAGACGA
The DNA here is from genome assembly GCA_964364225.1 of uncultured Candidatus Saccharibacteria bacterium. Classification (GTDB taxonomy): domain Bacteria; phylum Patescibacteriota; class Minisyncoccia; order Phycocordibacterales; family Zambryskibacteraceae; genus 12-FULL-44-12b. Next base: position 7,738 of record CAYIKP010000014.1, read on the forward strand.
CATAGTACTCTTTGATGTTTTGTCTCCCGAAGCAATAAGAAAAATTGTTGATATTCAAATTAGTGATGTTAAAAAGAGATTGGCGGAAAGAAATATCACCCTATCATTTACAGATTTGGCTTATGAATTATTAAGCAAGGAAGGGTATAGCCCACAATATGGGGCTCGCCCATTGAAGAGAGTTATTCAAAATAAAGTTCTTACCCCGATTGCCTCCTTAATGCTTTCAAAGAGTATTTCAAGGGGAGGAGAAGTGGATATTTCTGTAAAGAATGGAGAGTTTACTTTTGAAGTTAAAAAAGGCAGAAAGGGCTCTCTTTGGACAGAAGCTTCTAAACAAAAAAGGGAAACTGTAAATAAATAAGCATTGTATTTAGGTCAAATAAAGGCTAAATTAGCCCTATGCGCCGGTGGTAGAGTGGTCAATTACAACAGACTGTAAATCTGTCGCCTTCGGGCTTCGAAGGTTCGAATCCTTCTCGGCGCACCATAATAGCCTTTAGCTATTATGTGCTGGAACAATTAAATTTATTTAATTGTGTGGAGGATTCGAAAGGGTTCTCCTATATTTTCGAGAAGCTTTGCTTTGAGAAAATTGGAAACCCGTACTGGTTCTGTAAGAACCGAATCCTTCTCGGCGCACAAAAATGGAACAAACACCAAATTTATATAATCCTGAGCTCTATAATCAGTATTCACTTTTGCGTAGAGGACTAGCGAATATTGAAGATGAGGATATCTTTTTTCAATTTACCAATGAACTAACCGAATTTTCTGTAGGATTATTAAAAAAATATGGAGAAGAGGTTAGACACTTAGCACTTTTCCATGCCTTGATTGGTAGCACCATTGGAGCAAATACGGCTATATCTGGAGATGATCTGCCTGGGCCAGACTCAATTGCCAAATTTATAGATGATTTATATGGCAGATATAAGCAGTACTTGCCAAAAGAGTAAATTGGGCTATTATATTCGTCTATGTCACAAGACCAGTTAATAATGCTAAGAAATAAAGAAACCGGAGAGGTGTATTACACTCGTAAAAATAAGCGCAAAGTAGAGCGCAAAATTGAGCTAAAAAAATACTCTAAAAAGCTCAGAAAGCGAGTGACTTTTAAGGAAGCTAAAAAATAAATCAAAAAACTGCCATATGGCAGTTTTTTGATTATTGCGGGCGACGAAGGAATCGCTCCTTACAGGAGCAGTATAGCTTTCCCATTTTTTCAAAGCAAAGCTTTTCAAAAATATGGGAGAAGCTTTTCGATTCCTGTCCTCGCAATTTATAAATACAAAAAACATGCATTTATAAATAGCGTGCGGGCGATCGAGGAATCGAACCTCGGACAGCGGATTTGGAGGCCGCAGTTATGCCACTTAACTAATCGCCCTGATTCAAGCGATTATAACAGAAAGCCGTGCAATGAGAGAATTCCCATTGCACGGCCCTTTAACTATTTGCAGACTTATTCCCAAAAGTAAGATCCGCCTTTGGAATGGTCACGGAAAAAGAACCTACTTCTTGTCATTGTCATTTGTCCAATGAGGTAAGCGACGAAGACAATCACGAGTGCTTTTCCAAGGGGGTCAGTGAGATTCCAGAGAAATCTCCAAACTCCAGGCAAGACATACTCGCCCGAAACAAACAGCAACACTAAAGCAAGGCATAGGGGAGTTAGTTCCCACAATCTTCGCATCGGCCCTCCGTTAAGGATCTATCTAGATTATAGCACTTTTATGCAGTTTGTCTATCCCGTTAGAAATCGCGGTCGCAGTATAGCTGTGGTATTGCGTTACGCTTACTAAAATATACTTAAGTATGAAGCTAATGAATAAAGATTTGGATAAAAGACCGCGACCTATTTCGCACGGGATCTAGTTTTTTTGAACCACGTTTTTTGCCTCTTTGCATATTGAACAATGTCATTTTCAAGACCGATTTCAAATTCTTTCTTAGTAATTCTGTTTTGTAAAAGTAATGAGAGCCATTTATATTCAAGTCCAAAAGATTGAAGTTCTTTATGTGTTAATCCGGCCCTTAAAAGTTTCCTTCCTTCGTTCATGAGTCCCAATTTAATTCTTTTTTGTAGGCGTAGATGTATTTTCTTTTTAATAAAATCAATAGGTGCATTAAGCTCGATCGTTATAACCTCATAAGGGGAATCAGTAAATTTTCTTTTTGGCACTTTTCCAAGGGCATCAATTATTTCCAATGCCCTTATTAAACGCACTTTGTTTTTTGGATCTATTTCTTTTGCACGTCTCAGGTCTTTTTTCTTAAGTATTGAAAACAACTTTTCTGCGCTTAGCTTTGAAAACTTAGCACGAAACTTTTTATTGGCTGGCACTTCTGGCAGATTGGATGGAAATAATAATTCTTCTATATAAAACCCTGTACCACCGCAAACAATTGGAATTTTCCCACGTTCGTGAATATTTAAAATTATTTTATGAGCAAGCTTTGTAAAATCTGCGACAGTTATTCTTCTTTTTGGATTAGCAACGTCCAACATATAGTGGGGAACACCGCGCATTTCTTTTTTGGTGATTTTTCCCGTTCCGATATCGAGCCCTCTGTAAACCTGTCTTGAATCAGCAGAAATTATTTCCCCCCCAATTTTTTTAGCAATAGAAACAGCAAAATCGCTTTTACCTAGTGCGGTGGGGCCCACTATTGCTATGACCATTGGCCGTAGCTCGGCCACGGGCGAGGCAGGAATTTTTTGCATTTACCTGTTATAACAAAAAACTCGCTTGATGCGAGTTTTTTGTTTGGTTTATATTGAACCTCCAGCTGGGATTGTTCCTCCAGCAGGGATGTTTCCACCACCGTTCGAATCTCCAACAGGAATATCACCACCAACATTTTTTAATTTTGTAGGTTTTCTAATTTCGGAAATAGAGCCATCAGAGGCTGGGGGAGTGCCCGCCCATCTATCTATATCCACATTTCCTGAGCCTGGTAAAACTCCACCCGCATCCATTTCTCCTCCATAAGGAAGAATAATAGTTTCTACACCAGTTTCTGGATTTACAACAATCCCTTCTTCACCAACTCCAAATAATGCTGCGCCTAAAAATCTTGTAAGAGTAGTATTTTTTGCTGGAGCCTTTTTCTCCTCTTTGGGAGCAACAGCTAATTTTGGCCCAGACAGAACAGAGGTTATTACGGTTTTAATGTTAATAGTCAAAGGCACTAAAAGCACTATTAAAAGCGCCAAAAAGGCCTGTGCACCAACGTGCCATGCCGGAGTACTGTCTCTGCCTCTAAATTCTAGTGTGTTTTGCATACCTCTGTATATTACCACTAAGTTAATAAAAAGTCAAGGACTTTCTATTGGGCACTTTTTAACTTGAAATTAGGCCATTTTTTAAGCATTATTGGCTTATTGCCGGGACGGGCTTACACCCGCTCCGGCAGCATTCGGATTAAATAACCTCGCAAGCGAGTTATTTATCTTCACTTGCCGGGACGGACCTAAGCCCGCTCCGGCAGCATTCGAACCAAATGCCCATGCAAGCATGGTCGCTTGGCTTCTCACTTGCCGGAGTGGCGGAATGGTATACGCACACGACTCAAAATCGTGCGGGGCAACCCTTGAGAGTTCAAGTCTCTCCTCCGGCACCAAAATGGAACTTAGCGGTTGAGAACCAACCAAGGAGTGGGCGTGCCGTAGGCACGCC
>CAYIKP010000015.1:0-10414 GCA_964364225.1 uncultured Candidatus Saccharibacteria bacterium
GCGGTCAGGAGTTCCGTTCAAAAAAGGTTCGCGCAAATGCTAAAATAACACCACAGTGAGGAGCGAGTCATCTAATAAGGAAGCTTGTTTACTTATTAGATGCGAGCGACGAAAATGTCTGGGTAATCCCAGACAAGTGATTGATTGGTAAATCTTAAAAAATGAAATCTAATATTCCCCAAACAATCGGCGTCATAATGGATGGCAACCGTCGTTTCGCAAAAAAGAATGGCAAATTGCCTTGGTCTGGACACAAAGAGGGTTTTAGTAAACTTGAAGAATTGGTCGAGTGGGTAGCAGAAGCAAAAATCAAAAATGTAATTGTTTATGCTTTTTCAACCGAAAACTGGAATCGTTCAAAAAAAGAGGTTTCAGAAATAATGAATTTACTTATCGTGGGGCTGACTAAAAAGATATCGGAACTTGTTGAAAGAGGTGCGCGTGTAAGTTTTATCGGCAATCGATCTCATTTTAGTAAGACGACCCAGAAATTAATTAATGATGCTGAAAAAAATAAACCCAAAAAAGAAAGGGTGCATTTAATAATAGCTTTATCATACGGAGGCAAAGATGAGTTGGTACGAACCACACAAGAGCTAGTAAAAAACCGGATTCCTATAACCGAAGAGTCTATCTCCAAAACGCTCGACACAAAAAACATACCCGATCCAGATCTAATAATTCGTACAGGTGGAGAAATGCGCCTTTCGAATTTTTTGTTATGGCAAAGCACATATAGTGAACTATTTTTTACAAACACACTTTGGCCAGATTTTTCAAAAAAAGAATTCCTTAAAATACTTGATGAATTTAAACAGCGAGAAAGAAGAAATGGAAAATGATATAGAAAAAATTTATGAGGATGCCGAAATTGTGGTTATAAATAAACCATCTGGTGTACTCGTTCATGCAGACGGTGTTTCAAAAGAACAAACTATTTCGGATTGGGTATTAAAAAATTATCCTGAAACACTTGATGTTGGAGAAGAATCAATTTTAAAAAACGGTGAAAAAATAATGCGCCACGGAATAGTTCATCGCCTAGATAAAGATACGTCTGGAGCGCTTTTAATATGCAAAACAAAAAAAGCTTACGAATATTTTAAAAAACTCTTTCAAGAAAAAAATATTAAAAAAGAATATCACGCACTGGTTTATGGGGTTGTAAAAAATGATAGCGGAACGATTGATAAACCCATTGGCAGACACCCAACAGATTTCAGACGTAGGCTTTCAGAAATTTGGGCACGGGGCGAAATGAGAGAGGCCATTACAAAGTATGAGGTTGTAAAAAGAGGTAGTGACGCAACATTTATTCATGCTTTCCCTCTCACGGGACGTACCCACCAAATAAGAGTTCACATGAAATCAATTAGCCACCCCGTAGTGTGCGATTCTTTATATGCTCCTAAAGGAAAATGTCTTTTTGGTATCAACCGACTTGCGCTACATGCCCATAAAATATCTTGGGTAAACGAAAATGGGGAGGAAAAACAAGCCATAGCCCCATATCCAGAAGATTTCGAAAAAGCACTGGGGGAATTCAATAAGGGTTGATTGAGCAGACACTACATGATAAAGTCCCTAGCACAAAAGACATGAAAACAAGCTATGTAATATCGCCGGTAAATACAGAGGAGCGCGCAAAATTAGGTATGCGTGGGGGCGACACTGTGCGCGTATGGCAAAAAATTCAGGAAAAAGGCAAAACTCGCTTGCAGGCATTTGAGGGTTTGATACTTGCTGTAAAACACGGAACAACCGCAGGGGGCACTTTTACAGTTAGAAAGGTGGCATCTGGCGTAGGTGTAGAAAAAGTCTTCCCTATTTATTCTCCAATGATAGATAAGATTGAAATCATAAAGCGTGCCCGTGTTAGAAGAGCAAAGCTTTATCACATCCGCGAAAAAGCCGCTAAAGAGGTGCGCAAGCAAATGAGAAACATTCGTGTAATGAAAGAAGTTGAAGCGCCAGCTGAAGTCGTTGCCGAAGAAAAAACAGCAGAGTAGAATAACTGCCATGCGCGGGTGGTGTAATTGGTAAACATGCTAGATTGAGGTTCTAGTGCCGAAAGGCGTGGAGGTTCAAGTCCTCTCCCGCGCACAAGAATAGAACTAGACGGTTTTTTAGAAGCTGAAATGCGGGACGCGCGGAGCGGTATTTGAATTCTTATCAAAAAAATCTTGTGTGGATTGTGGAGAAAAAGACCCAATCGTTTTGGATTTTGACCATAAAAATCCAAAGAAAAAATACAAACCGGTTTCAAAACTTATGTCCGGACATTGGTCTTGGAAAACAGTAGAAAAAGAAATTAAAAAATGTGATGTGCGTTGCGCAAATTGCCATAGGAGAAAATCATATAAAGAACAGAGTGGTTGGGGAAAATCTCAACAAGTTAGTGTAAAATCGTAAAACGCCCCCGTAGCTCAATGGATCGAGCAGTGCTCTTCTAAGGCATTGATGTAGGTTCGATTCCTGCCGGGGGCACCAATAAGAAAAAGGTGATTGTTCGTGAGTGGAAGTATTAAAGATTTAATTTAACTCAATAATCACGGGCGCATGATCGCTTCCTATTAAAGTTGGTGTTGGTGCGACATTTTTTGTACTAGAAATATTTTCATTTAAAATTTGAACATTGGACAGATATTGCTCAAGATTTTTGGAAATTAGAATATGGTCAAGAAGTCTTTTTCTTCCAAGAGTTGTTGATAATGATGAAAATCTTTTTTCTTGTTCTATTTTTGTGCCCGCCTCAATCAAAGTGTCTGGAGCATCGTTTATAACACCTTGGATAATTCGATACACCGCATAATTTTCTTCTGCATTATAGTCACCTCCAACTATCACTAATACATCTGGGTCAGCCATAAAGAACGTGTCAATCAATTCGCGCAATTTCTTGGCTTGTGAAAATCTGAAAACTTCTGAACGTATCAACCCATCTGCAGCAGTGATTTGAGTTTTCATTGGATGAGCCTCTCCTACAACATCTTTTTCTGGCATCAAAAAATTTGCTTTGATATGAACTCCTACCACATGAAGTTTTTTGCCATTCCAAACCATCTCCATGTGAACAAAATCTCTACGTGACCAAATGCGAGGTCCAATTACGTCAGTATCTCCTTCTATAAAAACTGGGAGAGAAGTCATGGCTGGGATGGATTCACATATTGCATCTTTCTGTTTATAGAGCACAGCATTTCCAACCCCATTCTGATCTGGGTTTGCAAAAAAGTAAGAATAATCTATACCTGTCTGCGCAATAATTCTTTCAATAACACTTGCTGATGCAACCTCTTGGAGTAAAAGAATATCTGCATTAATTTCAGTAAACAGTTTAGAAAAATGACTTATCCTTTCTTCAACAAACTCTTTTGAATATTCCCATTGCTTGCCGGAATGTAGGTGTATTCCTTCTTCAAATAAAAACTCCACATTATGGGTTGCAATTTTCATACTTATTTAATTTTTGTGCCTTCAGGTATTTCGTCTGGCACTTCAAACAACGCTATTTTCTCGTCTGTAGATGTAGCGAGAATCATTGCTTGGCTCTCTAGGCCCATCATTAGTCTTGGCTCTAAATTGGTGACAAAACCACACTTCTTCCCTACTAAAACCTGTGGGTCAGGAAAATATTTTTTAATGCCAGATAAAACTTGGCGAGGGTTTTCTTCAGCAAACGAAACAGAAAGTTTTAAAAGCTTTTCACTTCCATCAATGTTTTCGACAGAAAGTATTTTCCCTACTTTCATCTCTATTTTTAAAAAGTCCTCAATAGTAGCCATATTATTTTGGTTGTGAATCTATATATCTCTGTAGAATAATCGCTGCGGCAGATGCGTCAACACTTACATTGCTGTCCATTCTTGCGTGTACTGAAGAAAAGGCTTCGTTTTGAAAAACAATTTCTTTTTCAGTTATTGTTTTTAACTCATCTGCGAAACTTCTTGCTAATTTCATAATTGGATTATCTTGCCCTTGAAAATCTTGAGACAAGCCAAAAACTATTTTCTCTATCTTATTTTCTAAAACAATTGTTGCTATTTTTGATACCGCACTTTCATTATTTTCAATAATTCCTCTGGGAAAGGCAAAGGTTCCAGTTTCGTCCGAGACAGAAACCCCAATTTTTTTATCTCCAAAATCTATACCGAGCAAAATCATCCCGTAGTAGAATTTTGGCTTATTAAATTTTTCGACTTTTGTTCGTACATAAATTCTTTTAATCTCCTCTTTAACAATCTACCACCTTGTGATGTTTTTAGATAATGTTCGCGTCTTTTGGCGTCTAATTCATTTAGGCTAGCTTCATAATATATAAGTATCCATGGCCTGCCTTTTTTAGTCGAAAAATTTAATCCTCGATTATGTTCTAAAAATCTTTTTTTAAGATTATTAGTATACCCAACATATAGCTCTTCATCTGTTTTGCTTTGTAATATGTATGTGTAGAACATAATCAAGCCAAAATTTCACTATCGGGAATCATGCCGCTTCTTCAATTATTTCCCCATTACCCTCTTCTCTTATCTTTTTTAAAAGATTCTCAAAAGATACAAACCCTTCTTCATCAACAACAAATTCGCCCTCATCAGATTCCTCTGGGGTCCTCTTTTTTTTATCCAAATCTTTTGTATCTACGTCCTCTGTAGGAAACTTTAAACCTTCCATAGTTAAGTAAATTATACACTAAGCACCGTGTGAAAATGGAGAAAGTTGTCGATTTACCAATATAAAAGTTGTTCTTCTTGGTAATTCTTTAAGTTGTTTGGCGCCAACATATGTACAAGTACTTCTGATGCCACCCAAAATATCCTTTATTGTATTCAAAACTGGACCCTTGTAATCAACGAAGATTTTTTTGCCTTCCGAGGCTTTATATGAAGACCTTCCGCCGTAGTGTTTCTCTAAGGCATCTGCAGAACTCGAACCATAATGTATTACAAATTTTTCTTTACCCTCTACTATAATTTTTTCTTCACTTTCATCATGCCCGGCGAGCATTCCTCCAACCATTACAAAGTCTGCCCCTGCTCCAAATGCTTTTGCGATATCCCCCGATGAACGGCATCCACCATCTGCACAAATTAACCCCCTAAGTCCATGAGCAGCATCGGCACATTCTATAATCGCAGAAAGTTGAGGATAGCCAACACCAGTTACAACTCTTGTGGTACAAACTGTCCCCGGACCAATTCCCACCTTTACAATATCGGCGCCAGATAAAATTAACTGCTCGGTCATGTCCCCCGTTACTACATTTCCGGTCATTATTATACTTTCCTTTGTAAGGGCACGAACCTCTTTTACAAAATCAACGAATCTCTCCGTGTAGCCATTCGCAACATCAATACAGAGTAAATATGGAGCACCGTATTTTTTAATATATTTTTTGAGAAAACTTTTGTCTTCCTCGCGGATACCAATCGTTATAAATGTATATTTTTTATCAACCACACCCAAATCTGCTAACTTATGATATTTATGAAGTGCAGTTAAAAGTTTCTCCTTCTTGAGAGATTTGGCCATTGAAAGAGTTCCCACTCCATCCATATTCGCAGCAATAATAGGAACCCCACTCCAAATTTTTTTCGTGTGTGGAAATTTAAATTCTCTTTCTAAGCTCACCTCTCTCCTACTTGAAAGAGTGCTTCGTTTTGGACGAATGAGTACATCTGCGTAATCTAACTTTTTCTCATTCTCTATTCGCATGCGGAGGGGGAGAGATTCGAACTCTCGATACCTTTCGGTATAGTAGTTTTCAAGACTACCGCACTAGGCCTCTATGCGACCCCTCCGCAGGGCATTCTAGCAAACTACTGCTATATACAAAAGAATTATTTACTTATGTTTTTTAACCAACTTTTTTCTAAATAATGTTCCTCATAATGACAATTAGGACAAATGATTTCTAAATTTTGTAAATTATTGTTATTTTTATCCCTATCTTTATGATGAACCTGTAATACTTGAGGTTTTGAATAACCACATCTTTCGCATTTTTCCCCCCTTTCTCTCAATAGCTTGATTTTTAAAGCTCGGGTCTTTTCTGCTTTGTCTCTCGGTCTACCAATTTTATACTTAATACCGGCCCTATAAACATTTGAACATTTCCTACTACAGGTTTTTTTATTTAATCCACCCAGTATGGGTTTTTTACAAACAACACATGGTATTTCTCTCCTGCATGAAAACCCAAAACAAGCTCTGGAGCAAAAAACTGTTCCCTCTTTAATTTGAGATGGTCTTTTATATATTCCCTTTTCACAAACACTACATTTAGTATTTGGTTTTCTTTTATATCGCTCTGCCACTCATCCAGTATACCACAGGCACTAAACGGCCTCGGAACTCTCAACTTTAAACTTGCGGGCCACGAAATAAAGATAGATCATCTCAGGAATACCAAAAAGATTGATAATGAGCATTGCTGTAAACCAGCCCTTATGCCCTATACGAGCCGCACTCCACAAAGCTAGGGCTTTCCAAACTAGAGACCAAATAATAATTAATATTAATAAAATGGGATGCTGGTCCGCAAAATTTTGAATGTTGGTTAAATCGTTAAACATACCTACTATAGTATCAAAGACATTGCGGTATAATAAAAGTAATGGCAAAAAAAGAACTTTTTATTGAATGGGAAACTCTAGAACATCCCATTAAAGAACGTGGCTCTGACTGGTTTATATCTGTAATAATTGTCGCTTTTGCTGCCGCAGTTAGCGCCGTGGTTCTCCAAAACTATATGTTTGGTGTTCTTTTAATAATCGGCACCTGCGCTCTTCTTTTACATGCAGCAAAAATTCCAAAAAAAATAGACGTGAGGATTTACGAAAAAGGTATTTTAGTAGACACGATGCTTTATCCGTTTGAATCACTGCGCTCTTTCTATGTAAATGAACATGAGGGCAGACTTTTCCTTCGTACAAAGAAACTTTTCCTACCTGTCCTTATTTTACATTTGGAGGATACTGATTTCGACGAAGTAAGGTCTGCATTAATAAATAAAATACCAGAGGAAGAAATTGAAGAATCTTTCTGGGAAAAACTAGTAGAACATTTGGGATTTTAAAAAGCCGTACTCACTAACCATCCCGTATTTACATGCTGGTGCTCCCAGTACATTCGTGCTGGTTCGCCCTGTTCGGAAATAAAACAATAAATTATTTTATTTCACTCACTAGTGCTCCCAGTAGGAATCGAACCTACATTTTAACTTCCGCAAAGTCATGTCCTATCCATTGAACGATGGGAGCCGTATGGACAAGCTTACAACTTAAAGCCTATTGCTTCCAGTTTGATTATTGTGCTTTCTTAACTAACTTGGATAAACGAGATTTCTTTCGAGCGGCTGCATTTGGCTTTATAACCCCCTTCTTAGCCGCCTTATCTATTGCTTTTTGAACTGTCGCAAAATAACCTTTTGCCTCTTTAGTATTTTTTTCCTCTACAAGTTTTTTTAACTTTTTAACAACGGTTTTTAGTTCCGCTTGTCTGCGGTCATTGAAAACTTTTTTTCGCAAAGAGACTCTGTGGGCCTTTGCGGCTGATCTTGTGATTGGCATTCGGCTAATTTACGGGCAAAAGGCAAAAAAAGCAATAGCTTGATATTATAAGCCCATGATAGGTTTTCTAGAGGGCAAGATAATAGAGAAAAGAGCTTCGCAGGTGCTCATATTGGTAAATGGGGTTGGTTATAAGGTTTCTGTACCCCTCTCCATGATTGACTCTCTAAAAAACGGCTCTGTTGCTTCACTTTTTACATATTTAGCTGTTAGAGAAACCGCGCTGGATCTTTATGGTTTTGAAAAATCAGACGATCGTTCTCTTTTTGAGCTCCTACTAACAGTTTCTGGAATTGGTCCAAAAACAGCACTTTCTGTAATGAACACGGCAAGCAAAACTCAAATAGAAAAAGCTATCGTTGAAGAAAACCCCTCTTACCTGACCAAGGTTGCTGGCGTGGGTAAAAAATTGGCAGAAAAAATTGTTCTTGAGCTTAAGGGTAAAATCTTCGCTACAGAGCACCATGGAAAAACTGGAAATATTGAAGAAGATGTTGTTGAGGCCCTCGTATCACTTGGGTATTCTCAAAAACAAGCGAGAGACGCGGTTCGAGATATGCCAAAAAATATAACTGGCGCTGGTGAAAAAATAAAATTTGCTTTAAAGAACCTAAACAATGCTAAATAAAGTTTTTGACACAATAAGACCACTGATACCTAAATCTGTGTTTAGTTTTTTTCAGCCTATCTATCATTATTTATTGGCTATCTCTGGAGCGATAATCTATGAGTTCCCTTCTAAAAAAATAAAAATAGTCGGTATAACTGGCACAAAGGGTAAAACCTCAACTACAGAATTTATAAACGGGATACTTGAGGCCTCTGGACAAAAAACTGCTATTTTAAATACAATTCGTTTCAAAATAGGAGAAGATTCTCGTCCAAATATGTACAAAATGTCTATGCCTGGAAGATTTTTTGTACAGAAATTTATTTCAGATGCTACAAAAGCAGGATGTGATTGGGTAATAATGGAAGTGACATCTGAAGGTATTCGTCAATTTAGAAATTCTTTTATAAACTTTGATGTTGGAATTTTTACAGGCATTGAACCGGAACACATTGAGTCTCATGGTTCATTTGAAAACTATCTGAACGCAAAACTTAAATTTCCACAACAATTAGAGCGCTCCCCTAAACGTCCGAGAGTAATGATTTCCAATTGTGACTCCGAATATGGAGAAAAATTTTTACAATATGGTGCTGAAGAAAAAATTTCATTTCATTTGGCGGACACGAACCTTGTGCCGGAAATTCCTGGTGATTTTATGATCTTAAACGCTGGTCTTGCCGAAGCTTTTGCAAAGTCACAAAATATTTCTCATGAAATGATTGCTTTGGGTATCGCATCAATAAAATCCATTCCGGGGCGCGTAAAATTTGTAAAAGTATCTGAAAAGCAAAACTTTGATGTGATTATTGACTATGCCCATACTCCAGGCTCGCTTGAGGCACTCTATAAAACCTTTAATTCTAGCCATAAAATCTGTGTTCTCGGTAATACTGGGGGTGGCCGAGATACTTGGAAGCGCCCCATCATGGGCGAAATTGCTTCACGCCATTGTGATGAGGTAATACTCACAAACGAAGATCCTTACGACGAAAACCCTGAACAGATAGTAAAAGATATGGTTAAGGACATGGTGAAGAAACCTGAAATAATAATGGATAGAAGAGATGCCCTTCGGTTCGCTTTTGAAAAAGCCCAAAAGCTCTCTCAGGGTAATAAGAACGTAACCGTTCTTATTACCGGCAAAGGTACTGACCCTTATCTAATGGAAGCAAATGGTAAAAAAACTCCGTGGGGCGATGAAAATGTTGCGCGAGAAGAATTAGAGAAGATATTTAGCTAATTTATAGCCATTTCCGTGTTTCAGCATACCTATATAAGACTGGATCGTGTTTGGTTTGTTGTTGGCTTCTTTTAGTCTTCTTATCATTTTGTTTTTGGTACTAGTTCTCAACACCCGATGATTAGGAAAATGTACCCAACCAGGAAAATCCACACCTGAAGCAAAAGTTTTTATAAAAACCTTATTTGGATGAATATCTAATTTCAATTTTTCCAACAAGAACTTTTTCATGTCTAACAAAATATTTTCAAGCCAATCTTGGTCTTGAGACATGACTACAAAATCATCGGCATAACGAATGTAATATTTAGCCCTCAATTTATGTTTAACAAACTGATCAAACTCATTCATATAAATGTTTACCAAAAGTTGAGATGCCAAATTCCCCAATGGCAAACCAATTCCTTCTCTTGTTGAAGAAAAACTATTAATAATTTTAGAGAATAACCAAATAGTATCTGAACCGGACATATGTTTACTCAAAATTTCTAATAAAACCTTATGGTCAATTGAAGCAAAGAATTTTCGTATATCACACTTCAACACCCATATGGTTTTGGTGTGATTAGAAGAAACTTTGTAAGCAAAAGCCCGGAATTCGTTGATTGCTTTAAGAGTCCCTTTATTTAATCTGCACGAATACGAATCAGAAATAAAACGATTGTCAAAAAATGGATAAAGAATCCTATAAATAGCATGGTGAAGTAATCTGTCCCTAACACTCGCCTTATGTATATTTCTTGGTTTCGGGTCGGAAATATTAAATGCCTGATAGGGAAAGTGTTCATACTTTTTTGTCGTCAAATCATCATGAAGAGAAATTATATTTTCCATTAGGTTTAGCTCAAAACTTTGAACGTCTTTCCTAGATCTTTTTCCATTCAAAAACTCTCTCCATGCTTCCAAGAGATTTTCAAGAGAGATGATATCCTTATATGAATGTCCGCGCCCCATCTTTTTTCAAACTCACCTATTTGGGCCCGGGCGGTGGGG
>CAYIKP010000016.1:0-5864 GCA_964364225.1 uncultured Candidatus Saccharibacteria bacterium
TTCTTTCGGGGTTGCTGGCGTACTCGCCAGTGCGTGGGGCTTTCTCCGAGCGTATGATTTCGGTCAGAGCCACCACGCGCTCCGCGCGTGCCACATCATTCAGGATTCTGCTGGAAGTAAGTCCGAACTTTTTGGTATAATGACCACTATGGACAATAGTGAAAATAGTATTCCTCCATCCGAGATACTTATAAAGGAACAAAAACCTATAAAGAGAATAGTCAGTATTACCATATTAATATTATTAATTTCTATAGGCATTGGTTACAAATACTGGGATAAAAATATTGTATTAATTTCTTTTGTGAGAAATGGAGATATTTGGATCTCTAACATTAAGGGCACTAATTTACATAAATTCACTTCTCACCAAGATACGACGTTTCAACATATTCCCATCTCATATAAGGGATGTGGAGAGGAAGGCTGCCCTACTACCCCTGTAGAAAAGGATTTTAATGATGTTTATAATAAATTGCCAGATATTTCAAATGACGGAAAATATTTAGCGTATTCTTGTTTATCGGAAGAATCATTTAAATACATTCAGGAACTCCAGAAATCGAATCCCCTTACATCAAACTTATATATTCCCGACTGGAGTGATTTAAAATACAATATTTGTATTACAGAGATAGAATCTAAAAAAGTGACGATTGTTGATACTAATAGTAATCCAAGTTATTTGTCGTGGGCTAATAATTCTACGACATTAGCAGTTGCACATGTTGCAAAAGGTTTGGAAGGTACACATATTTCAATATTAAAAAATAATAACGGAAAGTGGGAAATTGAAAAAACATTTAACAATACTAGTGAGGGTTACTCTCTGTTTCCGTTAATTTGGTCCCCAAACGATACAAAAATTATGTTCCCATCTACACTGCCTAGAATTGTTGGGCCTGGCGAAGGCAGTTATCAAACCGCAACAACCCTAATGATTGTTAATGTTAGCACTGGAGAATTTATTAGTATTCCAGAAAATAATTCGAGAAATAATGTATTTTTGGGTGATTGGATTAATAATGAAACAATTATTTTTCCATACGGAGGAGAGGGAGAAAATATTAATGTATCTAAAGAAGATGTAGATAGTTTTTCATCACAACCAATTTTTACTGCAACAAATTTTAATTGGTTTGGACTAATTGATTTGTCACCTAATCAAAAATACCTTGTTTACCCATCAGGAGCAAAAAATACTTCCAGTATTGATTATGATTTAACAATTAGAAATATGAAGGATGGCAACCTTTATACGATTTCCTCTATAGTTCCAGATATGAAAATTGGAGATAAGAAATTCATTAAAGAGCACAAGTGGCTCAAAGACGGAACATTACTTTTATCAATTTATGGAATTGATGAAACTATACAGAACAGAACATCTCCCAATATTTGGAGACTAAATCCGGAAACAAAAAATCTTGTAAAAATTATTGATAATGCTGATATTTCTCAACTATTTTAAATAAACTCATTTTTTCAAAGAAACCAAAATTATATCTTTTCAATCTTTGAGCCGACCCTAGTAATCACCACGAAACCAATTCCCCAAATTATAGGTAACCATATTGGTACACCAAAAAGAGAGGCGTTATCCCAGTGTTGTTGACGTGCAAATAAACCCAAAACAACTTCCACAAAAAAACCAAGCAGAAGTCCAAGCATAAAAACTCGAAACTCATGCTTATACGATTTTATTGAAAATATAATTATCGTAAGCAATAAAGCTAATAATGTTAAAACAATTTCTGAGGGTTTTAAAAATACTTGAATAGCAAAGAACGAAACAAAAAGAATTAAAGGAAATAAAATCTTTTTTATAATTTTAAAACTCATTTCAACGAAATTAAAATTATATGCTCTAAAAATTGCTCTGGGGTAACACCCGCAGCGCTTAAACCTTCATTGAAAAGAGACTTTTCATGAAAAGGTGGCAATGCATTAACTTCAAGAAACATAACCCCTCTTTTTGGATGCACCATAAAATCAGAGCGTGAATAAGGGCCGAGACTTAGTTTGTCGTGTACTTTTTTAGCCACTCCCACGATGGTCTCTTTAATTTTTTGACTAATTCTTGCTGGTGTACGAAATTGCATCATGTCTTCTCTCAACACTTCAGTAGGCATTAGTGCATAAATTTTATCCCCACGAAAATCTCTTATAATCCCGCAAGTAACTTCAACCCCTGGAATATGCTCTTCAACCATTACATTGGGGGAAAAATTAAAAGCCCTATGAACTGAACGCTCTAACTCAAGAGGTGTTTGTGCAATTGAAATACCAAGTGAGAGCGAAGAATCTGCTGGCTTTACAATTGCTGGCATTGGTACAGAACGAAAAGTTTCTGAAATAGTTGAGGGATTAAAATTTTCTTTTCTAATTAACTCGTGATAAGGCATTTTTATACCTTCATTTTTCAAAAAATCCTTTGTTAGGTGTTTATTTTGAGAAAGACCTCCTGCAAAAGCCGATGGGCCTGTATGAGGAACTTTAAAAGAGTCTAAAATTTTTGAAACATAACCGCCCTCGCCAAATGGCCCATGCAAAGCATTTATCACCAAATCAACATTTGTAACTATTTCTTCTGGACGCCTAGGTAGACCATTCATGTGCCAAACCCCAGCCTTGTCTATAAAAATATCTATAGGATCATATTTTTCATCTTTATCTTCACGTAAAATTTTTAAAATGGATGCACCGGTGCGTAAAGAAATATCGTATTCATAACCCATTCCTCCACGAATAACACCCACACGAGTTCTTTGTAATCTAAAAGCCATTTGTTTACCATTTTACACTAAGCGACTACGTAAATTTCTGTGGTACTTGATAGCAAACCTGTGTGCCTCAAAGTTGGCAAGTAATATTGCCCTTTCCCATTTCTTTATAATCCCCTTCTTTCCAATTAATTCTCGAGCTTTGTGCCTTTCGTCTTTTACTACTGCAACTATATCTATATTAAGTCCTCTCTCCGCTAACACCGCCTTTGTGGCATTTATTTGTGCAGTAGAACCATCAACAACAATTAAATTTGGCAGAGACCATTCAGCGTGGCCTAAGCGCCTTCTCAAAACTTCTTTTAGATTCGCAGTATCGTTAATTTCATTTTTATTAGCACCATGAATTTTAAATTTTCTATATTCATTTTTATCAACTTCATTATTTGAAACTACTGTCATTACGCCCACCGTGTTTGTACCAGAAATGTGTGCAATATCATAGGCCTCAATACGGAAAATCCTACTTCCTTCGCTACGCTCATGACCTTCGGCATGTTTTAAGAGAGAAACATCACGAATATGCTCCAGTGCAAAAATTTGTTTTTTAATTTCTCCAGCTTTTTCAAAATTATGTTTTTTGGCATATGTAGTCATTTCCTTTTTTAAGGTTGAAACCAATCTTTTTTTATTTCCAGAAAATAGTATTGAAATATGTTTTATTGTCTTTGCATAGTCTTGTTTAGAAATTTCACCTGTACAAACCCCTGGGCAGAGCCCTATCTGCCTATTGAAACACCCCTTCGGCAAGTCCTTCGATCCTGAAGTCCTCAGGACTGAAGGGCTCAGGGCAAGCGCCCTTTTTTTGACCTGCTGTTCGTATGGAATGCAAACATCGCGATAAGGAAACATTTTTCGGACAATCTTCATTGCTTCTTTTAATTGGGCCCCGTATGTAAAGGGTCCGAATGTTTCGCGAATTTTATAATCAAATTTCTTTTGTAAGAGATCTCTACCACGAACAACAAGAACTCGAGAATATTCTTCTTTTGTAATAACAACGTAATTAAAACTTTTGTCATCTTTTTCTTTTATGTTGTATATAGGCTGATGCTTCTTAATTTCGGCCACCTCTAAAATAATTGCCTCTAAAACAGAATCAGTTTTCTTAAAAGAAATTGAATCTGCCTCAACTACCATTGAAATAATCCTTGAGCCTCTAGTTTGGAGTAAATCGTTCGCAAAATAACTCTTTACACGATCTTTTAATGATGTGGCTTTACCGATGTAAAGAATTTTTTTGCCACACTTAAAAAAATACACCCCCGAGGTATCTGGCAATTTGTATTTCTTTAACTGTTGACTCAACATAATTTGCATTGTAATGTAAATAAAGAACTAGTCCAGACAAAGAACAGTGTCCCGTGTCAGGCGGATAGATTGTTGACTTGTAGATAATTAAACCGCATAAGTTGATAACTTATGCGGTTTTTCGTTGATTGTTTTGCAAAAAAGGTATATAAAATAAAAAGACCGTACAAAACAGGAGAAAATATGACAGCACCACAATTTGATTTGGGGATTGTTGATTCTTTCACAACCCCAATTCCCGAAAGATGTAAGTGCCATGGGCTTCGTGTGTGTTCCAACACACCGCCAACACAAACTTACATCGGCAAACGATGTGGAGAGCTTCATGCAAAATCACTTCGCCAGTCACTCTCTGGCGAAGACATCGTGGAGTGGCGGGCACTGCAGTCACACTGTGATTGCAACAGCGATCAGCTGAGTTTTGCCCACAATGGCGAAGACTGCGAACAGTGCTTTAGGAAGATTGCATGCTAAAACAAGGGTCACGCGACACAACGTCGCGTGACCCTTTATTTTTTTATTTTCTTTTCAGTGCTCTTTTGAGATATTTTCCTGTATAGGTATTCGTCGTAGCAATATTCTCAGGTGTACCTTTCGCCACTATTTTTCCCCCTCCACCGCCCCCTTCAGGGCCAATATCAATCACCCAGTCAACGCTTTTTATAAAATCCATATTGTGTTCAATAACAACAACACTATTACCCTTATCAACAAGTCTCTGCAAAATTTCAATTAATTTTTTTACATCATCATAATGAAGGCCGATTGTTGGTTCGTCCAAGAGGTAAATTGTTTTCTGCACATGTGGACGATATAGCTCTGAAGAAATTTTCACACGCTGTGCCTCACCGCCGGAAAGAGTGGTTGCTGATTGGCCTAGTTGTAGGTATCCAAGCCCCACATCTTGCATTGTCTTCAAACGATCGTAAATGGACGGAATTTCAATAAAAAAATCCAATGCCTCCTCTACGGTCATCTGTAAAATTTCGTAAATATTTTTGTGTTTATATTTCACCTCTAAAGTTTCTTTTGTAAATCTTTTTCCCTGGCAAACATCACAGGGTACATAAACGGTCGGCAAGAAATGCATCTCTACTTCTATTGTTCCATTTCCCTGACAGGTCTCACACCTTCCACCTTTCACATTGAAAGAAAACCTGTTTGCACGCCACCCACGAGCTCTTGCCTCATTAGTTTCAGCAAATAAATCCCGCACGAATGTCCAAGCCCCTGTGTATGTTGCAGGATTTGAGCGAGGTGTTCTTCCAATTGGCGATTGGTCAATCAAAATTGTTCTCCCTAAATATTCGGAGCCAGAAAAACTTTCGCAGTTGTAAGTTTCTGCAGTGCGATATCTTCTATCAAAACGTGCTTGTAAATTTTTATGTAACACTTCATACATAAACGTAGACTTTCCAGAACCAGAAACGCCAGTGAGTGCAACGAATCTTCCCAAAGGCACTTCTGCATCAATATTTTTCATATTGAAAACATTTGCGTTTTTAATTACTAATTTCCCTCTTTCTTCTGTGCGTCTAGCTTTTGGAATTTCTAATTCAAGCTCACCACGTAAATATGCAAGAGTCCGAGAGCCAGATATATTTTTCTTTGCGGTAATTAAATGATCTAAATAATCTGCAACAACAATTTCACCCCCATGCACTCCTGCACCAGGACCAATATCAATTAAATAATCTGATGCAAAAATAGTGTCTTCATCGTGTTCAACCACTACAATTGTGTTACCTAAATCACTGAGCTTAAGAAGAG